>CAYGKX010000206.1:3562-7270 GCA_964350225.1 uncultured Rhodospirillaceae bacterium
GAGGCGTTCGAGGCCTTCATGATGAAGCGCTTTCCCGCGACCAAGCGGTTTTCGGGCGAGGGGGTCGACAGCCAGATCGTGCTGATCGACGCGCTCTTCTCCCGCGCCGTTCAGGCGGGGGTCGAGAAGGCAGTCGTCGCGCCCGTTCATCGCGGCCGGCTCCAGCTTATGCACAATGTTTTCGGCAAGCCGCTCGCGGCTGTATTCGCGGAGGTGTCGGGCGCTTCCGCCTTCCCGGACGGGCTCCGTGTCTCCGGCGATTCCTGCTACCACCTGGGCATCACGACGGAGATCGCAGTCGGCGGCCGCCCCCTCAAGATCGAGATGATTTCGAACCCCTCGCATCTGGAAGCCATCGATCCGGTCGTCGCGGGTCTGTCCCGGACGACCCAGGACGGCCGCGAGGCGGCCTCGGTTCTGCCGCTCATGTTCCATACCGACGCGGCGTTGAGCGGGCAGGGCGTCGTCGCGGAGCTGCTGCAGATGTCCGGGCTGCCCGGTTATTCCGTTGGCGGTACGGTCCATGTCGTCGTCAACAACCAGATCGGCTTCACGACGGATGTCGGCGACGCCCGGACCTCGCGCTACTGCACGGACGTCGCGAAATCCATCGGCGCGCCGGTCATCCACGTCAATGCCGACGACCCGGACGCCGCCGCGCGGGCCGCCAGGCTCGCCATCGACTATCGCCAGCGTTTCGGCCGCGACATCTTCGTCGACCTGATCGGTTACCGCCGGCTCGGCCACAACGAACTGGACGAGCCCCGCTTCACCCAGCCGCGTCTGTATGCCGCCATCGAGGCCCATGAAAGTGTGTGTGCACAATATTGTGCCAACGCTGTGGGAACGGGAGCGATCAGCCGGGGAGAACTTGACGACATACGGGCGGCCTATGTTCGCCGCCTAGAAGAAGGCTATGCCGCGGCCGACGGGTATCGTGCGAACGAGGCCGATCAGTTCGGCGGGCAGTGGGCCGGCCTGCGCGCCGTGCGCGAGAACGAGATGCTGGACGTAGAGCAGACCGGCGTTCCCGAAGCGCGCCTGCGGGCGTTGGGCGAGACGATCTGCCGTCTGCCGGGGGAGTTCGATCCGGGCGAGAAGATCGAGCGGTTCCTCGACGCGCGCCGCGCCTCGATTACATCCGGGGAGGGGATCGGCTGGTCGACGGCCGAGGCGCTGGCCTGGGCGAGCCTTCTCTCGGAAGGCATATCGGTCCGGCTGACCGGCGAGGACAGTGTGCGCGGCACGTTCACCCAACGGCACGGTCGTCTTCTCGATCGGCACGACGGTCGGCCCCACGACCCCTTCGCGGCCGTTGCCGCCGACGGCGCGCGGTTCGATCTCTACAATTCGCCGCTGACGGAATACGCCGTGCTCGGCTTCGAACTCGGCTACAGCTGGGGCGCGCCGCAAACGCTCGTGCAGTGGGAAGCGCAGTTCGGCGACTTCGCGAACGGTGCCCAGATCGTCATCGACCAGTTTCTCTCCGCCGGCGAGGATAAATGGCTGCGCGGCTCCGGCCTTGTTCTCCTGCTCCCGCACGGTCTCGAGGGCGGCGGGCCGGAACACTCCTCCGCGCGCCTTGAACGGTTCCTGGCGCTCGCCGCCCGGGGCAACCTCCAGGTCGTCCAGTGCACCAGCCCCGCGAACCATTTCCATGCGCTGCGGCGGCAAATGCGGCGCGACTACCGGAAACCGCTTGTCGCCATGACGCCGAAATCCCTGTTACGCCACCGGGCCGCGATGTCTTCCCTGGCGGAGATGGGGTCGGGGACGGGATTCCGGCCTGTCCTGCCGGATCCCGACCCACCGTCCATCGCCCGCCGTGTCATCCTGTGCAGCGGGAAGATCTACTACGACCTTTCGGCTGCACGTCAGGAGGCGAACAGGCGGGAAGTGTCGTTGATCCGGTTGGAGCAGCTTTACCCCTTTCCGGCGGCGACGGTTGCCGACCTCCTCGCCCCGCACAAGGCCGCGCAAGTCTACTGGTGCCAGGAAGAGGCGGAGAATATGGGGGCCTGGCGGTTCGTCGAGCCGCGTCTGTCGCGAATCCTCGCCCGGATCGGACATCGCCAGGGACGGCCCGGCTATGTCGGGCGGGGGGCCAATCCCTCGCCGGCCCCAGGCCTCGCGGAAGACTACAAGCGCCAGCAGGCGCAAATCGTCGAACGGGCCCTCGCCATATGACCGTTTTCTGGGAAGACCTGACGATCGGCGACAGCCGGTCGGGCGGCGCGTTCGAATTCGACAAGGCGGGGATCGTGGAATTCGCCAGCCGCTTCGACCCGCGCCCCACCCATCTGGACGAGGCCGCGGCGACCGACAGCCTGTTCGATGGCCTCGTGGCGAGCGGTGCCCATACCTTCGCGGCCTGGTCGCGGCTTTATCTCGACCTCACGCCGGATTATGCGACCCAGGCCGGGGTCGAGATCCGGCAGATGCGCATGATCCGGGCGGTCCGGCCGGGCGACCGTCTCAGCCTCTCCATCCGGGTCACGGGCAAGCGCGATTATCCGATGCGGCCGGGATACGGCCTGCTCGACAGCTATCACGAATTGCTCAATCAGGATGGGCGCCGGGTGACGACGCTCGATCTCGTCTGCCTCATCGAGCGGCGGCCACCCGCCGATCGGGCCGGCCTATGAGGCGACGCCCAGGGCCTTGGGTAGCCAAAGCGCAAGATCAGGGAAGGCGATCAGCAGGGCGATGATCGCCGCGTCCGCGGCCAGGAATGGGATGACGCCGCGATAGACGGTGCCGAGGCTCACCTCGGGCAGTTGCGCCCGGATGAAGAAGATGTTCATGCCCACGGGCGGCGTGATCAGCCCGACCTCGACCACGATGACCACCAGGATCCCGTACCAGACCGGGTCGTAATCCAGGGCCATGATCAGCGGCAGGAAGACCGGCACGGTGATGAGGATCATGCTGATCGAATCGAGGAAACAGCCCAGCACGATGTAGAAGGCGATCAGGATCAGCAGCACGATCAGCGGCGCGAGCCCCAGCCCTTCGACCCAGTCGCTGAGGTTCTGCGGCATCTGGGTCAGCACCATGAAATGCGCGAAGTGGAAGGCGCAGATCGCGATGAAGAACAGGACCGTGGTCGTCCAGATCGTCTCCAGAAGCGCCTCGCGGAAGGCGGAGAGGGACAGGCTGCGGGTCGCGAAGGCGATGACGATGGCAGCGAAGGCGCTGACCGCCGCCGCCTCGGTCGGGCTCATGAAGCCGGAATAGATCCCGCCGACGGCGATGCCGAACAGGATGACGACCTTCCACATGTCGAGGATCGCGCGCAGGCGTTCCCCGAGGCCCATGGTCGGCGCGCGCGGCATCCGCTTGGGCTGCACCAGGGCGATCAGGCCGATGACGACGATGTGGAGCGCCGCCAGGATCAGGCCCGGGAACATGGCGGCGGCGAAGAGCTCCGGCACCCCGCGTTCGGCCACGATGGCGTAGATGACGAGAATGACGGAGGGCGGGATCAGAATGCCCAGCGTACCACCGGACGCGATGGCACCGGCTGCGAGCGAATCCGAATAACCGAATTTGCGCATGGACGGCATGGTGACCTTCGACATGGTCGCAGCAGTCGCCAGCGAAGATCCGCAGACGGCGGAAAATCCTGCGCAGGACAAGACTGTCGCCATAGCGAGGCCGCCGCGCATGCGACCAATCCAGGCATATCCCGCCTCGAACAGTTCGTCA
>CAYGKX010000207.1:0-292 GCA_964350225.1 uncultured Rhodospirillaceae bacterium
GTCAGGTCGATCCTGCGCTACCTCGGCACCTGCGACGGCAACATGGAAGAAGGCTCGCTCCGGGCCGACGTGAACGTCTCGGTGCGCCGGCCGGGCGATCCGCTGGGCACGCGCTGCGAGATCAAGAACGTCAACTCCATCCGCTTCGTCCGCCAGGCCATCGACTTCGAGGCGGCGCGCCAGATCGAGCTCATCGAGGACGGCGGGACGGTGGTGCAGCAGACCCGCCTCTATGATGCGGATCGGGGCGAGACGCGGTCGATGCGCGACAAGGAAGAGGCCCACGACTATC
>CAYGKX010000207.1:302-7210 GCA_964350225.1 uncultured Rhodospirillaceae bacterium
CTGCACCTCGACGAAAGCTGGGTACGGCAACTGAAGGAAACCCTGCCGGAGCTGCCGGACGAGAAGAAGGCGCGCTTCGTCGCGGACTACGGCCTGTCGCCGGACGACGCACAGGTGCTCGTCGCCGACCGGGCCGATGCCGACTTCTTCGAGACGGTTGCCACCGGCCGGAAGGATCCTCGACTCGCGGCCGGCTGGGTCATCAACGAGCTTACGGGGCGGCTGAACAAGGCAAACCTCACACTGGCCGAAAGCCCCGTTTCCGCACAATCGCTCCGGGGCCTCCTCGACCTCATCGAGGACGATACGATCTCCGGACGGATCGCAAAGGATGTCTTCGACGAAATGTTTGAGAACGGCAAGGAAGCCGCTGACATCGTTGAGGAAAAGGGTCTCAAGCAGATCACAGACACGGGCGAGATCGAGGCCATCGTCGACGACCTGATCGCGAATAGCGACAAGCAGGTCCAGCAATATCGTGACGGCAACACCAAGATTGCCGGCTGGTTCGTCGGCCAGGTGATGAAGGCGACCCAGGGCAAGGCCAATCCGCAAATCGTCAACAAGCTGCTACAGGAGAAGCTGGGCGGCTGACGCGTCAGAACCTCCTGCACCGACTTGGCGAAGAGATGCTGATAGCTGGCTTGTTCTCGGGATACCACGACGCGTCGGCCTGCCTGTTCGACGATTACGATCTTGTTGCCTCGGTGGCGCTGGAACGGATGACCCGGGTCAAGGCCGACGGTCATCGCCTGCCGGTCGAAGCCCTGGACGAATGTCTGGAAACCGCAGCCGCGTCCCGCCGCGACGTCGGCGCGCTGGTGCTGGATCGCACGTCCTATCCGGTTCGCTTTTTCCGTCAGCAGCCGATTTACCGTCGTCTCGAGGCAGCCGCTCTCGCCTCTGCCGGCCGTACCAAGAAGCGCAAGCTGATGGCCGAGTTGGCCCGCCTGGGCGAACGGGACGCTTGCGCCATTTTCGACGAGGGCGTGCTCAAGCGTGAATTGGGGTTGAGCCCCGGCGTGTCCGTGCGGTTCTTCAACCACCATTTCGCGCATGCGCTGCCGACGCTGTTCCACACCGACTGGGACGACGCGCTCCTCTACACGGCGGACGGCGGCGGTGACAACGTGCAGTACAGCCACCGCCTGTTTCGCGACGGGAAGATCGAGACCTTGTCCGGTGGCGAGGACGCGAGCTTCGATGCGCCAAGGGTCGACAGTCTCGGCCGGGCCTACAGCGCGGCGACGAGGGCGCTTGGCTACAAGGCCAATCGCCACGAAGGCAAGTTGACCGGCCTTGCCGCTTTCGGCGAGCCGGTTCTCGCGGACGAAATGTCGTCTCATTTCACCGTCGATGAGGCAGGCCGTATCCTGTCTGATTTCGTCAATTCGGAAGCGATGGAGGAGTGGTTCTTCGGGCGGTGCCGGGCCGTCGCGCCCGCCGATGCCGCGGCGTCTATCCAGAAGGTTCTGGAAGACGTCATACTGACCGCCGTCGGACGCCTGGTCGAACGAACGAGCACGCGTAACCTAGGTCTGGCGGGTGGCGTCTTCGCCAACGTGCGTCTCAACCAGCGGCTTGCCGAGGAACTTCCGGTCGACGAAGTCTTCATCTACCCGGCGATGAGCGACCAGGGCCTGGCCGCCGGGGGTGTCCTGCAGTACCTCCTGGAACGCGATGGCCTGGAGGCCTGGCTCGACAGGCGACAAGCGCTCGAAACGCTCTATCTCGGGCGGGACTATGGCGGCGCGATCGACGACTGCCTGGGCGGCGATGCGCGCTTCTCCCGGCTGGAAGGCGAGCCGGCGGATGTCGCCGCCGGTCTTCTCGCCGACGGCGGGATCGTGGCGATCTACACGCGCGGCATGGAACACGGGCCGCGGGCGCTGGGCGCACGTTCGATCCTCGCCTCGCCTGCGGACGCCAGGATCAACGACACCCTCAACCAGCGCCTGTCCCGCACCGAATTCATGCCGTTCGCTCCGGTCGTCTCGGCGCTGGACGCGAACGAGGTCTTCGATATCGGTCCCGTCAAGGCCTACGCGGCCCGCTTCATGACCATTACCGCCCGAACCCATGACCGTTGGCGCGAGCGCATCCCGGCGGTGGTCCATGTCGACGGGACCGCGCGGCCGCAGGTGATCGAGCGGGAGGAGAACCCGCTCTATTTCGACATCCTCTCCGGTTACAAGGCGCGCACGGGCCTGCCGGTCCTGATCAACACCTCTTTCAATGCCCACGAGGAGCCGATCATCAACAGCCCGGGCGAATGCGCCCGTGCGCTGGCCGACGGGCGGATCGACTATGTGGTGACCGATCGGGCCGTCTATGCGGGGCCTGCAGCCTCCGTCGTCCCGGGCGCCGCCGGCTAGGTCGCGCCGGATCTACGTGTACTGCCGATGTCCCGATTGGGGCGGCACGCTCCACATATTCTGCACGTATTTTGTGCAGATCACCGGTCAGGTTGATGCGGCCATGCGCATTTCCACCGTAGACGCCTGACGGGAAATACCGGAAGATTTCCAGCGTTGGCAGGCGCACAAGCAAGAAAACAAGCGCTGCGTCCGCCGCCATAGACGTGTCTGAGGGGCATGGCCGTCGAATTTTTGGTGCAGTGGGTGTGGCAGGCGATCTCGCTATTTGCCGGCACCTTCGTTCATGAGGATGTTGCGATCTTCGCCGGCGCATATCTGGTCGCCGCGCGGAACTTTCCGGCTGCGCTCGCTTTCGCGAGCCTGCTGTCGGGCGTCATCGTGGGCGATCTCGCGATCTACGGCCTCGGCATGCTGGCACGCAAATGGTCGCGTATGCACTGGCTTGCGAGCCGCATCAACGCCGACCGGCTGCAGACCTGGCTCGATCGCCGCCTCCTGATCGCGGTGGCCTTCGGGCGGGTCATGCCCACCCTGGCCTTTCCGACCTTCGCCGCCTGCGGTTGGCTGGGCATCCCCTTCAAGCGGTTCGCCCTCGCCTCCATCGCGACCTCGGTCGTCTATGTCTCCGTGACCTTTTTCGGCCTTCTGATCTTCGGCCGGTGCCTCCCGGCCTGGGCCAGCACCTACGGCTGGATCGCGGCCGCGGCGGCGATCCTGGCGATCTGGATCGTCCGGCGTGTCTTGTCCCGCCGCCAGGCGAAGCTGATCCTCTCCCGGGGGGCGGCGACCGATATTCCCGACGCGGAAACGCTGTCCCTGCACGAGGGCATGCCGCCGCTGCCGCCGAGCAAGGTGCGTGTCGCCCCGTCGGAGAAGATCTGGACGCTTCCCTATTACGCCCCGGTCTTCGTCCAGTGGTTCTGGCTTTCCCTCCGTTACAGGGGACTGACCCTTCCGACGGTCGCCAACCCGCTGATCGAGGCGGGGGGACTGATCGGCGAATCGAAGTCGGAATGCATGGCGATGCCGACGGCGGCAGCGACGCCCTACATGGCGCGAACCATCGCGATCGACTGCCGGGAAGGTAACGACCTGGAGCAGAATACCCTGCAGGCTCGGCTCGCCCTGTCGTCGGCCGGCCTCGACTTCCCGGTCATTCTCAAGCCCGATATCGGCTGGCGCGGCTTCGGCGTGCGCCGGGTCAACGACAGGGCGGAGCTGAAGGCCTATCTCGCCGAATTCCCGGAGGGGCAGCGACTGATCCTTCAGGAATATGTGCCCTTCCATGGCGAGGCCGGCGTCTTTTACGTCCGCCGGCCGGGCAGGGCCAGGGGCGAGATCTTCTCCCTAACCCTCCGTTATTACCCCTTTGTCGTCGGCGACGGGCGCTCGACCATCCGCGACCTCATCCTTGCCAACCCGCGCACCCGCTGGAAGCGCAAGGTCCTGCTGGCCCAGAATGCGGAGCGGCTGGATGACGTGCCGGATGCCGGCGAGGGCGTCCGCCTCGCCATCGTCGGCAGCAACCGGGTCGGCGGGTTGTACGTCAACGGCGCCCGGCATATCACGCCGGAACTGACCGCCCGGATCGAGGAAATCGCCCAGAGCATTCCCGAATTCCATTTCGGCCGCTTCGACATCCGCTTCCGGTCGATCGAGGAACTGGAGGCCGGCGAGGGCTTTTCGATTATCGAGATCAATGGCGCGGGCGCCGAGGCCATCCATATCTGGGACCCGGATTATCCGATCCTGGCCGGCTACCGAGTGCTCTTCGAGCAGCAACGGCTGATGTTCCAGATCGGCGCCGCCAACCGGGCGCGCGGCTTCCGGCCGCTGAAGCCGCTCGACCTGATCCGCTGTCAGCAGCGCCAGCAGAAGCTTTTACCCATCTATCCGAGTTCGGGTTAGACCGTCGCCCCCAGCCGAATGACGTTTCAGCTGACCGGCGCGGCTTCCGGCCGAGGGCGCCCGCTGTCGACATGGCCGTCGGCCAGCTTCTTGTAGGCAATGACGAGTTCCAGGTCGCGGCGTCCCACGACATGGCCCCGCAGGGTCCCTTCCGCACCGGCCCGGCCGCGCAGGGTCAGGACGAACTGGTCGACGTCGCCGAACAGGGAGAAAGCCTCGCGGTCGTGACGTTCCACATGAATGCGCAGAAACACGTTCGTTCCGTCGAACCGGTGACGGCCGACATAGGAATAGGCGGCGTCGCCGCCCAGGATCTTGTCGTCCAGGACCACGACGATGCCCCATCCTGTGTCATGCACGGCATTGATGAACTTGATGCGATACAGGCCATCGAACATGTCGGTCTCCGGATACGCCGCCTGTACGGGGATTTTATCCGCTGGCGGTGAAAGCAACCCTTCCTGCCTCGAATCGGGCGTCTTGCCAGCCACGCGGCGAAGGTCTTGAATAGCGCGATGACCGAAACCCGCCGCAACACCGTTCAGAATCCCGACGAGTTCGCCTTGGAAATCCTGCGCGCCGTCGAGGCGGCGCGGGCCGGCGGCCTCGCGATCGCCGACGACCTCGCAGAGGCGCTGAACCGGGAAGGCCGCCCGGACTATAGCGGTCAGCAATGGACGGCCCAGTCGCTCCTGCAATTTCTCGGCTCCGACGAGGCGCGCCGGGCGGAGCGGGTCCTGCGCTACGGCTGATCCCAGCGGCCGCTCCTTTCCCCGACAAGCGAAGATACCCACCATGTCCGACGGTCCGCCGCCGCTTTTCACTCCGTTCGTCTTGCGCGGCGTGACATTCCCGAACCGGGTGGTGATCTCGCCCATGTGCCAGTATTCGGCCCATGACGGCCTTGCGACCGATTGGCATTTCGCCCATCTGTCGAGCTTCGCCCTGGGCGGTGCCGGATGCGTCTTTTTCGAGGCCGCGGCAGTGCTGCGCGACGGACGCATCACCCATGGCGATCTCGGCATATGGTCGGACGATCACCTGCCACCGATCCGCCGCATCGTGGATTTCCTGCGCGCCCAGGGCAGCGTTTCGGCGATCCAGCTTGCCCATGCCGGGCGCAAGGCGGCGTCCCAGCGGCCCTGGCACGGCAACGGTCCCCTGGACGAAACGGATGCGGCGCGGGGCGAGGTGCCCTGGCCGGTGATCGCGCCCAGCGCGGAGCCGATGGGCGAGGGCTGGCTGGTGCCCGCGGAGATGACCCGCAATGACATGGACCGGGTGCGTGACGCCTTCGCCGCCGCTGCCCGCCGGGCATACGCGGCCGGGATCGACGTGGCCGAGATCCACGGCGCCCACGGCTATCTCCTCCACAGCTTCCTGTCGCCGGTTTCCAATCTGCGGACCGATGCCTATGGCGGCGACCGGCCAGGGCGGATGCGCTTCCCGCTGGAGGTGGCAGAAGCGGTGCGCGCCGCATGGCCCGGCGACAAGCCCCTGTTCTTCCGCGTCTCCGCGGTCGACGGACTGGAGGAGGGCGGCTGGCGGATCGAGGACAGCATCGCGCTCGGCCGTGAGTTGAAAGAACTGGGCGTCGATCTGGTGGACTGCTCCTCGGGTGGCATTGGCGGTTCCGCGACCGCCGCGCGCATTCCCCGGGTCCAGGGTTTCCAGGTACCCTTTTCCGAGGCGATCCGCCACGGCGCCGACATGCCGACAATGGCGGTGGGCCTGAGCCTGGAACCCGAGATGGCGAACGACATCGTCGCGTCCGGAAAGGCCGATCTCGTCGCGATTGCCCGTCAGGGCCTCTACGATCCCTTCTGGGCCCGCCACGCGGCCCATGCGCTCGACCACGGCAAGGATTACGCCGACTGGCCTGCCCAATATGGTTGGTGGCTCTCGCGCCGGGACCGCTTCATGGCGCGCTGATTGCTTTCAGTTCGCGTCGGCTTCCTTTGGAAAGAATATTCCCAGCCATTCCGCGACCATGGCCGGCCGGGCCTGGCCTTCGACTTCCGCCGTGCATTCGTTGGTCATGAGATAGCCGCCGCTTGCGTGAGGTTCGAAGCCCATGAGGGCGAAGCGCATGCGGACGCGCTTGCCGATCGGCATCGGGGCGATGAAGCGGACCTTGTTCAGGCCGTAGTTCATGCCATAGGCCGTCCCTTCCGGCCACAGCTCGGTCTCGTAAGCGAAATGGGACAGCATCGACAGGGTGAAGAAACCATGGGCAATGGGGCCACCCGCCGGTCCCTCGCGCGTCGCCCGCTCCGGGTCGACATGCAGCCAATTATGGTCGCGGGTCACGTCGGCGAAGGCATTGACGTCGGGCTGGGTGACCTCGAACCAGTCTGTCACCGCGATTTCCTCGCCGATCCGGTCGGCGGCCGTCTCGAAGGTCAGCTCGGCGATTCTCATGCGGCACCACTCCTCCCATCCCGTTCGTCATGGCGCGCATTGACAGTGGCGCGCGACCGTTCAATATCCCGGACATTCCACACGAATAGCAAGGGGACGAAGGAATGATCGAGCTGTATACCTGGGGCACGCCGAACGGCAAGACACTGTCCATCATGCTGGAAGAGGTGGGGCTGCCCTACACCACCCATCCGGTCAACA
>CAYGKX010000208.1:0-5079 GCA_964350225.1 uncultured Rhodospirillaceae bacterium
CGCGCGTTGCGCGGACCGACCCCTCTCCCCAACCCTCCCCCTCAAGGGGGGAGGGGGTCATCGGCGCCATGACTCTCGGGCGCATTCTCACCTCCACCGGCCGTCGCCGCCGCCCCGCCGGCTGGCTCGGCCACGCGATCAAGGCCTTCGCGGCGCTGACCTCGCTCTGGGTCGTCTATGCGGCGGTCTGGTCGGAGATGGTGGTCCTCGCCCAGACGATCCTGTTCCTGGCCCTGATGCTCGTCCTGGTCTTCCTGGTCATCACGCCGGGGGAGGGCGATCGTGAGGCCGAGGCGCCATCGCGTGTGGCGTGGGTCGACCTCTTCTTCGCCGCCGCCTCCTTCGCGAGCGGCGCTTATTTCTACTGGCAGTCGGGGACGATCGGGGAGCGCATCGCCCTCATGGATCCGCTGACCCTGGCGGACGTGACCTTCGGCAGCCTGATCCTGGTCCTGACGATCGAGGCGATGCGCCGGACGGTCGGGCTGATCCTCACGGGCGTCGTCCTCATTTTCGTCGCCTACAACCTCTTCGGCCATCTCCTGCCCGGGCAGATGTCCCATGGCGAGATCGGCTACCGCCATTTCCTCGACCTGATGGCCTTCACGACCGATGGCCTGTTCGGCGCGCCGCTGCGGGTTGCGGCGACCTATGCCTTTCTCTTCGTGCTGTTCGGAACGATCCTCTCCAAGGTCGGGGGCAGCGATTTCTTCTTCAATCTCGCGGCGTCGCTCAGCGGCCGGACGGCGGGCGGCCCGGCCAAGATCGCGGTCATTTCCTCCGGCCTCTACGGTACGATCTCCGGCAGCCCGACCTCCGACGTCGTCACGACCGGCTCGATCACGATCCCCATGATGGTCCGCCTCGGCTACCGCCCGGCCGTGGCGGGGGCCGTGGAGGTGTCGGCATCGACGGGCGGCAGCATCCTGCCGCCGGTGATGGGCTCCGCCGCCTTCATCATGGCCGAATATACCGGCATCGCCTATGTCGACATCATGGTCGCGGCGATCGTCCCGGCGCTCCTCTACTATCTCGCCGTCCTGACACAGGTGCATCTGCGCGCAAAACGTCTCGGGCTCGGCGCGCTCGACGCCGCGTCGATCCCTCCCGTCCTGCGCACGTTGAAGGATGGCGGACTATTCGTCATCCCGCTCGCCGTCATCACCTGGGCGCTCCTCGACGGCTATACCCCGACCTTCTCCGCCTTCTACGGCATCGCGGCGGTCCTCGCCGTGGCCTTCCTGCGCAAGGAAACGCGCCCGTCGCTCGCCCGGCTCTACGAGGCCCTATCGGAGGGCAGTCTCCGGATGGTCGGCGTCGCCGGCGCCTGCGCGGCGGCCGGTATGGTCATCGGCGGCATCACGATGACGGGGCTCGCCGGCAAGCTCGCCGGGATGGTTCTCTCGCTGACCGACGCCAACGTCCTCTTCTCGCTCATCCTCGTCGCGCTGGTGACTTTGGTGCTCGGGCTCGGCATGCCGACGCCGTCGGCCTACGCGATGGCCGCTGTCCTCGTCGGGCCGCTCCTCCAGAAGCTCGGCATCCCGCTTCTGAACGCGCATCTCTTCGTTCTGTATTTCGCGGTGATGTCGGCGATGACGCCGCCCGTCGCGGTCGCGGCCTATGCGGCCTCGGCGATCGCGGAGGCGAACCCCGTCGCCATCGCCGGCATGGCCATGCGGCTCGCCGCCGGGGCCTTCCTCCTGCCCTTTGCCTTCGCGCTCGACGGCGGGCTCCTGCTGGCGGGCGGGGCGGGGGATATCCTGCTTGCCATCGTCACGGCGGCGGGGGCGATGCTGGCGGTGGCCGCGGCGGCGGAGGGGTACTTCCTCATGCCGCTACACCCGCTGGAGCGGCTGGCCCTCGGCGGTGCCGGTATCTGCCTGCTGTTTCCCACCTTGTGGGTTCTGGTCGCGGCTGCGGGGCTGGGCGCATTGGGGAGTGCGCGTCCGATGATCGCCGCCGGGCGCTCGCGATCGGCGAAGGCGGAGTGACGCCTATTCCGTCGGCGACGGCGCGACGCGCGTCCAGTATTGCGTCTTGCCGACGACCGGGACCTTGCGATAGCCGCGCACGCGCAGCCGTCCGTCGGTGCGCAGGGTGAGGGCCCCCTTGTAGATCTTGCCCTCCTCCGGGTGATACATGCGCCCGCCGTCCCAGCGCCCGGGCCGCTCGCTCCTGGAAAAGCCCCAGACAACCTTCAGGCCCAGGACCGGCCGGTCGCGCAGCTTCGGATCCGGATTGCGCTTGTCGACGAGAGGCTTGCCGTCCGTCCAGTTCGGTTCGCGAAGCCAGACAATCCTGCCGCAAAGTTTCGTTCCGCAGGCATACAGCCGGATATGGCTGCGTCCGTCCTGGGTGCGCCATACCCCAAGGGGCGTGCGGCCGGCAGATACGGGAGCGCCGGGCCCAGGTGCGTTCGGGGCGACTGTCGGCTCGGTCTGGCTTTGCGCCTGTGCGGCAAAGGCCGTCCCGCCGACGACGAGCGCCGGGATCAGGCTTCTGGCGAAATGGGCGGTCGGCTTCATCGATGCCTTTCGCGGCCGGATCGACGGCGCGGCCGGGGCTCGGAAAAAATGGAGCGGGTGACCGGGATCGAACCGGCGACATTCAGCTTGGGAAGCTGACGTTCTACCACTGAACTACACCCGCCCAGGGTTGCGCGATTATATCGATGGTCGTTGGGACGGCAAGCGGGAGCGTGCGGGTTTCGGACCGGCCGCGGAGGGGGGCGCTCGGCGTCCGGCGGTGGCGTCTAGCCAGAGGCACGGTCGAAGCCCAACTCTCGGGCGACCGCCCGGCAAAGGCGCCGGTCGAGAGCCGTCGCTTCTTCGATCATTTCGTCTGAGATCGGCGCGAGGTCCAGCGCGGGGGTGACATGCTCGCGAGGCAGCGGCGGCAGGTTCCGGAACCCGAACCGGGCCTCAAGCAGGTTGGCAACCCGGTCCGGCAGGGCGCCCTGCCGGTCGCGGACCTCCTCCACGAACAAGACATCGTCGAACGCCAGGACCCGCCCAAGCGCCCGCTCCAGGCACCCTTCCGGATCCTCCCGAAGGGGGTCTACGGTCTCGTTCGCCTCCGCCCCGGCCAGGGTGCGGACGTAGTGATTGTCGACCACATTCCGGACGGCGGGGTCGGCCGACCGGACGAAATCCTCGGGCCCGCGCCGGGCGGCGACCGCCGCCCTGTCGAACGGGGGCAGCGCCGAAGCGCCGAGCAACGCGAGGAACCTGTATAGCGAAACGAGGCGCGCCGCCGGCTCTCTCAGGACCGTCAGGGTACATTTCGGTTCTTCGATGCCCTCGTATTCGGCCCAGCTCATGTGGCCGCAATAGAACTTCTGGTACCGGCCATATCGCGCGCCGGGCTCCCGGTCCCGACCGCCGCCATGCCCGAGCTGCAGCGGGTGAAACTGGCCCATCAGGATGCGTCGCAGTGCCATGCCGGCCGTCTTGGGAAAGTGAAACACGACCAGTTTCAGGTCCCCGTCGCGCCAGAGGAAGGGGTCGCCGCAATAGCCCTCGCCGCTATAGAGCGCCGACAGGGCGTGGGCCATGTCCTGCGGTCTGGCATGGTCGTAGAATTCGTTCAGCGACCCGAAGAAGCGCAGCAGGTCGGGAGGAGACATCCTGCCGTCGATCAGCATCTCGGCATATTCCGCGAGGCTCGGCTCATCCGCCTCGCGGCAAAGAAGGCCCTCGAACGCCGTCCGGACGAACCTCTCCGCCTCTTCGCGGGTCAGGGGCCAGGGGGCGCCGTTCATCAGGAACTCGGATACATGGTGTCGCTGATCTCGCCGAGTTTCACCGGCCAGTCGACGCGGCAGGGGCCGGTCTTACGGAATGTCACGGCGGAACTCTCGTACCCTGCCGACCGCTCCGGATACGGGCCCGATGGGCGGTAGACGAAGGGGACGATGAACTGTTCGCTGGACAGGGCCCGGTCGACGATCTCGAACCCGGTCGCCTCGTTGAACAGGGCATCCCATGCCGTGTCCGAAAAACGCCAGAAATCCCAGGGAAGGTCGTGCATGCCGATGGTCTGGTGCGTGGCGACGAACCCGATGCCTCCCGTCTTGAGGACGCGGTTCATCTCCACCACCACCTTCCAGGGCATCATCAGATGCTCGAAGACCGAGACGGATTGGACCGCGTCGAAGCTGTCCGGCGGAAACAGCGCAGACAATTCGTGCGCGTCGCCGACGACGTCGACATTCTCGTCATCCAGGATATCGAGCACCGTCACGGACGCATTCGGGAAGTCCCGGCTGCGGTCGACCTGGCTGCGCGCCCGGCCGCCGATGTCGAGCAGCGTCGCTCCCTCCATACCGTTGACGGTTTCGATAAACTGGCGTGACAGGACGGCCGCCCGGTCATGGGACGCTCGATCCGATGCCAGCTCCAGGATCGTCGCCGACACGCGCTTGCCGGATTCCGTGATGAATTCGATGGCGGCATCTTCCGGGATTTCGGCGTCGGTGCAACGCAGGACGACGACCTCGAAACCCTTGTTCGGACCGATCGTGGGTTCGACCGTCGGATTGGCTTTCTGCGTCTCGGATGAGTAATGAACTGAATTGATCCGGTGTACCGCTATATCAGACAGGTTGTCCGTCGGGTGGTGAAACCATCCAGTGATGTAGATGTACTTGTGAAATTTGAAAACATAGTCAGTCATGAAATGGTAATCGTCTCTAAGCACTGAAAATTCTCCCGAGATGAGGCTGCAATGACTCGAACTTCTGTCGCCCGCGACAGCCGCACCACACAGATCGCGCGTCACGGCAATGTGATTGGTCGTTGGTAAAGGCCGGTTTTACGTCCTGTGCCCATATCCGCTACCGTCTGATCGCCGCGTTCCGACGGCCCCGGCCCTGGCTTCGACGCGGCGGGATTTCCAGCCTGCAACCGCAATCACTCGCGACCGAGATACCATGCCACCACCCGCCAGCGATGCCGCAGATGTTCGCGCCCCCGCGCCGCTCGCTCCCGAGAAGTTCCGGGAACCGGGCCGGACACTGGATGGCAGCCCCCGGGCCCGGGTGCGGCTGAGCCGGCTGGCAACACTGTGGATCCACAC
>CAYGKX010000208.1:5089-6615 GCA_964350225.1 uncultured Rhodospirillaceae bacterium
AATCTGACCTGTACCCACTGCTATATCGAATCCAGTCCGACCAACGACCGGCTCGTCTACATCACGGCGGCAGAGGTGGCCGCCTATCTGGACGAGATCGCAGCCCGGGGCCTGTCGACCCGCACGATCGCCTTCACCGGGGGCGAACCCTTCATGAACCCGGACTTTCTGGCGATGATGGAGGACGCGCTGACGCGCGGTTTCGAGGTCCTGGTCCTGACCAACGCGATGCGGCCGATGCTGCGTCACAAGGAGCCGTTTCTCGCCATCGGGAAGCGGTATCCAGACCGGCTGGCGATCCGCGTTTCCCTCGACCACTATGCCGAGGCGCTGCACCAGCTGGAACGTGGACCCCGGTCCTGGGCGCCGGCGATCGAAGGTCTGGTCTGGCTGTCGGAGAACGGCTTCGATATCGCGGTCGCCGGCCGCACATTGTGGCAGGAAAGCGAGGCCCAGCTGCGGGCCGGTTTCGCCCGGCTGTTCGACCGCCATGGCGTTGCAATCGACGCCGAGGACCCGGCGCGTCTCCTCCTCTTCCCGGAGATGGACGAAACCCTGGACGTGCCGGAGATCACAGAGGCCTGCTGGGGCATCCTGGGGGTCAATCCGGACGCCATGATGTGCGCGACTTCCCGGATGGTGGTCAAGCGCAAGGGCGCGGACCGGCCCGTCGTGCTGCCCTGCACTCTCATTCCCTATGACGACCGGTTCGAGCTGGGCCACAGCCTGGCGGAGGCGGAGGGCGCCGTGCCCCTGAACCACCCCCATTGCGCGCGTTTCTGCGTCCTGGGCGGCGGCTCCTGCAGCGGCCCGGCGGACGCGGCCTAGGACGAATTCCCGCACCGAGAGCCCGCGCGGCCTCCCGGGTTCCCATGGCCGCGGAAATCTTTCCTTCAGTCAAATTGCTCAAGATCGATCCGACTTGACGGTTCGGGCGCGTGGCTTCGGCTGGAGGCGGCCGTATCGCATGCAGGAATGTTCAGCGGTCAGGACACCGTTGCGTCATGCAGGATCAGCAGCTCGACAGTATCGAGTTCCGGCATGTCCCGGAGGCCTTTCAGACGCCGGTACGCGACTGGTTTGCCGGTCGCGTTCCGGCGCTGGCGCTCGATGGATCGCGGTCCGTTCATCTCCCGCACCCCGACGGCGGGGGACGCGTTTTGAAGGTCAAGGGTGCGGGCCTGTCGGGCGGCCCGGTGCAGTTCGGCGTGCGGCACGACGCGGGCCCCCGATCGGCCCTGTTCGACTATGAGGGCCGCATGATGGACGACGTCGCCACAGGCCATGACGCGGCCTGGAAGGGCGGTGCCTCCTTTCAGCAGGCGGCAACCGAATACCGCGTCTCAACGCGGTTGGTCGACCTGGGCTATGCCACGGTCCCATGCCTCGGCTACGGCCGTATCGAAAAGGCGGGTCGGGTTTCCTGGTTCTCCGTCTTCGAGCTCGAAGACGGGCTTTGCAACGAGATGACCTATCCCGACATTTCGCGCGATCTATGGGTGAAGCTCAACCGGGATATCGGCGAC
>CAYGKX010000208.1:6625-7201 GCA_964350225.1 uncultured Rhodospirillaceae bacterium
CCTGATGTTCGGCCTCGCCGTGAAGCACGATCTCATCGGACATTGCTGGTACTCGGGGACGCCCGACGGCCGATACCTGATCCGGGATCTCCACCCGTTCCGGCTCGCGACTCCGTTCAACATGTCCCAGGTGTCGTGGGTCATGCACCTGTTCTACGTCCTGCACGTGCGCGGCAATGCCCACCGCCTGAGGGCTCTGAAATGGCAGGATCCGGACATGCCGGCCGACCTGCATGTCTGGCAGTATCGCGCCTTCTGTCCCGACGCGAGCATTGAGGACCATGACGAGCTGCGCCAGGAACTGGTGCTCCGCTATATGCTGGAGCCGCCGCAGGACTTCTCCTTCGAACGGCTGGTCGCCCTGCTGAACCGAAACCGGATCACCGCCGCCCTGATGGAAGCTTGTCCTGCGAAATTCGCGCGCGCCTGAACGGGCCGTGCCGAGGGGGCTTCAGGCCGACTTCTCTGCCTTCGCCGCCGCGGCGGCGGCCGCTGCCTCGCGGCGCTTTTTCTTGCGGACCCACAGCGGCGGACCGAAGGTCGGGACAGGCAGGGGTTCCGTCGGGCCGCCGGGGC
>CAYGKX010000209.1:0-7199 GCA_964350225.1 uncultured Rhodospirillaceae bacterium
TCTTCGGTCGCGACGATCTCCGGGTCGGTTCCATCGACGAGAACTGACATCGTGCCGGGTTCGATCGCGCGGCCGTCAATCTCGAGACCACACGAGACCAGGTACAGAGCCCGCTCCGCATGCTCGTCCGGCAGCGGCAGGCGCGTCCCGGCCGGTGCCTTGACCTCGACATAGAGCGTACCGGAGAAGACAGGCGCCGGTGCCGTCGCGCCAAAGGCGCTTCCGACGATGACCCGCATCCTCGCACCCTCCCGTTCGATCTCCGGCAATTCTGCGGACGGGATGTGAACGAAGGACGGATCCGTTTCCTCATGGGTGCGTGGCAGGGCCACCCAGGTCTGCAGGCCGTGAAGGCGATGTCCGGCGGCGCGGAGCGCGTCGCCCGTCCGTTCCGAATGGACGATGCCGCGGCCGGCGACCATCCAGTTCACGTCGCCCGGACGAATGGGTTGGTCGTAGCCAAGGCTGTCACGGTGCTCGATCTCGCCGTCGAAGAGATAGGTCACCGTGGCGAGACCGATATGCGGATGGGGCCGGACGTCGATGCCGGTGCCGGGCGCGAAGTCCGCCGGGCCCATATGGTCGAAGAAGACGAAAGGCCCGATCGTGCGGCGGCCCGCGGCGGGCAGAACACGCCGCACCTCGAACCCGCCCAGATCGCGCGGTCTGGGTTCGATGACCAGGTCGACGGCGTCGCGCATGGGCTTGCTCCTGTTACTGCGGTTCACCGGCCGGACCGAATTGCCGGCAGCAGGCTCAAGGTAGGTTCGGGTGGATCCCAGACAATGGGCCGCGATGGGGGCGCGATGGGCCCGCGCGCAAAGAAGCCAGGGGCCGGTCCTTGACGAACCGGCCCCGGCGCACCCGTTGCGACGATAAATGTGTGTGCCGACCGCCGCGACGGGTGCAAATCGATCGGGTGCGAGATCGGCTGGAGTCTCTCGCGATCCTGCCTCTCCGCGCAGTGACGGTCGTCACACCCAGCCGAGCCGCGCCGGGGTCCGCGCCCCCCCGATCCGAGGGCGCGGGTTGGTCGGGCGGCGCCGCCCCGCTACACTGAACCCGGATGACAACGGAGCCAGACATGCCAGAGGCCGAAGACTGGGAGTTTCCGGATGGACTGCGGCCGCGGCCGGAGCAGTACGACTACGACGTCGAGAGCCGGCTCGACGCGCTTCTGGCGGTATCGGCGGAGGTGCCGGAAGAGGCCTTCACGGCCGGTACCCTGGGGATGGAACGCGAAGGCAATGCCATCCTGATCGACGACGGCGGGCTGGTCCTGACCATTGGCTATCTGGTGGTCGAGGCGGAGACCATCTGGCTGAGGACCAACGCCGGCCAGGCCGTGCCCGGGCACCTGATGTCCTACGACTTCGACACCGGTTTCGGCCTTGTCCAGGCGCTGGAGCGGATCGACGTCGATCCTCTGCCGATCGGCTCGTCGGCCGAGATCAAGGTGGGCGAGAAGGTCGTCGTCGCCGGGCATGGCGGGCTGCGCCATGCGCTCGACGCCCAGATCGTCGGCAAGCGGGAATTCGCCGGCTACTGGGAATATGTCCTGGACGAGGCCTTTTTCACGACGCCGGTCCACCCCAACTGGGGCGGGGCGGCGATGATCACGGGGGACGGGCGCCTGGGCGGGATCGGCTCGCTCTATGTTCAGGACGCGCGCGGTACCGGCCAGCCGTCGGAGGGCAACATGATCGTGCCGATCGATCTTCTGCCACCGCTGCTCGACGCCTTCCGCATGGGAGAAACACACCATCTGGCGAGCCGGCCCTGGGTCGGGTTTTACGTGACCGAGGCCTCGGAGCGGCTGGTCGTCGCCGGCATCATCGAGGACGGGCCGGCCCACCGTGCAGGGATCGAGCCGGGCGACATCGTGCTGGAAGTCGCCGGCGCCCCGGTCGGCGACCTGGCCGATCTTTTCCGCACCATCTGGTCGGTCGGCCCCGCGGGCTGCAAGGTGCCGCTGACAACCTGGCGCGGCGGAAAGGCACGCCGTGCGACCATCACCTCCGCCGACCGCAACAGTTTCCTGAGGTCCCCCCGGCTGCACTGAGCTTGCCGTATGAGCCCGTCTGGACACGAAAAAGGCCCCGCCGGACCGGCGGGGCCTTTCCGTTGAAAGCGAAGCCGGCGATCAGTCCGCCAGGACGTCCTGGACCCACTTCTGAAGCTGGCTCTTGGGCAGCGCGCCGACCTTGGTGCCGGCCACCTGGCCGTCCTTGAACAGGATCAGGGTCGGAATGCCGCGCACGTTATAGGACTGCGGCGTCCGCGGGTTCTCGTCGATATTGACCTTGGCGATCGTCAGCTGTTCGCCCAGTTCGGTGCCGATTTCCTCGAGCGCCGGGGCGATCTGCTTGCACGGCCCGCACCATTCGGCCCAGAAGTCGACAAGCACCGGCTTCGAGGACTGAAGAACGTCCTGATCGAACGAATCGTCCGTGACAGCGGTCGTGCTCATAGTTCCCTCGTTTGGCTGATGGGCGGCGCCTCTGGCGCGGCCCCGGAATGAATGTCGGGGGAATCTAGGGAGCGGTATACCGAGCGTCAAGCAAGGGGGGATTCGCCCGTCTTATCAGGCGCATAGGCGTCCAGAAGGGCGTCCGGCAGGGCCATCGTCCGGGGTGTGTCGGTCCACAGCAGCGCACATTCGACCGCCCGGCCGGGATAGATTTCCCGCAGAAGCGCGCGGTAGGCCGCCATCTGCCGCAGGTAGACGGCCGCGACATCCTCCACCCGCTCGGGCGGCGGCCGGTTGGTCTTGTAATCGACGACCAGCACGCGTTTGTCGGTGACGAGCAGCCGGTCGACCTGTCCCGACACGACGGTGCGGCCGATCAGCCCGGTCAGCGGCACCTCGGCCAGCGACCCCGGCCCGAACAGTTCGGCGAAGGACGGATCGCGCAGGATCCCGAGCGTTTCCCGGGTGTAGGCGTCGACCTGGTCACCGTTCAGTTCGTGGATGGGCCGGGCGAGATATGCGTGTGCGGCATCGGCCCACCGCGCCTCCGGCAAGGCAGGAAGCAGTTCGAGGAGGGTGTGGATCAGGCGGCCGCGCCGGAAGCGGGCCGTATCGTCCGCGTCGAAGGGCGCGCGCACCGGCGGCTCGTCCCCGCTGGGCCGCGACGGCGCGAGCGGCGCGGGAGGGTCGGGCTCCGGCCCCGGCGGCGCATGCAGCCAGTCCGGCGGCGCCATGTCTGCCTCTTCCTCCACCGGAGGTTCCACTTCGGTAGCCGGCTCTCCGGCCTCGATGACATAGCCGTCGCCGGCAAAACCGCCGGTCGGAAAGGTCATCGACACGGGTTCGAGGTTCGCCGCCAGCGCCTCGACGATCAGATCGTACCAGTTGCCTTTCGGTGCGGCCGTCTTGGTGTCCCAGCCACAGACGATCAGCCGGTCCCGGGCACGTGTCATCGCGACATAGAGAAGGCGGCGATATTCCGCCTGTTGCCGGGCAAGGAGCGCGGCGCGGCGGCCGCCGGCCTCCTCCCCTTCCATCGCGCGGACCGGCGCCCACAGGGGCAGCCCGCCGTCTTCCGGCCAGAGGACACGGTCGCGAACGTCGGGGACGGCGCGCGTGTCGGGCAGGAAGACGACCGGCGCCTCCAGCCCCTTCGAGCCATGGACCGTCATCACCCTGACCTCGTCGCGGGGGCTCTGTTCGAGGTCGCGCTTCACCTGGGTCTCGGCGGCACGCAGCCAGTGGAGGAACCCCTGGAGGGAGCGGGCATGGTCGCGTTCGTAGGCGAGCGCGAGGGACAGGAATTCGTCGACCGGATCCTCTGCTTCGACGCCGAGCCGCCCGAGCAGGGCCGCGCGCCCGCCCTCACCCTCCAGAATGCCGGCGAACAGGTCGTAGGGCGGAACGAAATCGGCCCGGGCGAGCCAGCCCGCGAGCGCGACATGGGCGCGCGCGAAGGCGGGGTCGTCGCGTCGCTCGACCAGCCGCTGCCAGAGGGTGGCCCGTCCGCGCCCATGGGCGAGGTCGAAGAGCGCATCCTCGTCGAGCCCGATCAGCGGCCCCTTGAGGACCGTCGCGAGCGTCAGGTCGTCCTCAGGCAACAGGAGGAAGTCGCCCAGCGCCATCAGGTCCATGACGGCGAGCTGCTCGGTGAGAAACATGCGGTCGACACCAGCCACCGGGACGTTCCGGTTCTTGAGCGCGCGGACGATCTCCTCGACGAAGCCCGCCTTGTCGCCGCGCCGTCGGACCAGGATCATGACGTCGCGATAGGCGAGCGGCCGCTGGGCCCCGCGGAACCAGGTCCTGTCTTCGCCGCCGGCGACGGCGTCCCCGATCCGCTGTGCGATCTCCGCCGCGAGGCGCTGGCGCGGCGGGGCGGCGCCGTCCTGGACGACGGGGGGCGCCCAGGGCTCCTCCTCCGGCTCCTCGTCCGGGGCGACGATGGGCCAGATCTCGACCCGGCCATGCTCGGCGATCCGCTCCGCCTCGTGCCGGATGGCGCTGCCGTCGATGGCGACGCCGTCGGCCGCCGGTTGGTCGGCCGCGAAGACCCGGTCGACGGTTTCCAGAACCGCCTGCGTGCTTCGGAAGGTTACATGGAGGTCGACACTTTCGAACCGCCGCCCGGCGTCGGTCACCCGGCGCCTGAAGAATTCGCGCATCTCGACGAAACGCGCCGGTTCCGCCCCCTGGAAACTGTAGATCGACTGCTTGACGTCGCCGACGACGAAGAGGGTGCGCGGACTGCCGGCCTCCTCCCGCGCGCCCTCTCCCGCGAAGAACTCCTCGACCAGGGCGGCGAGGAGTTCCCATTGCTCCGGGCTGGTATCCTGGGCCTCGTCGACCAGAAGATGGTCGAGGCCGCCGTCGAGCTTGTAGAGCACCCAGGCGGCAGACCCGGCATTCCGGGTCAGCAGCGCGCGGACATGATGGATGAGGTCGTTGAAGTCCAGGGCGGCACGCGCCCGCTTGCCGCGCTCATAGGCATCGGCGACGTGGCGGGCGAGAACGAGCAGCGCCGCCGTCGCGGCCGCGACCTCATGGTCGTTCCGCCGGGCGAGGCAGGCAACCAGACGATCGCACTCCGCCGCCAGCACCGCCTCCCCGTCGGGCACTCTCGACCGGGTCCCCTTGGTCAGGAAACTCTTGAAGGGCTCGCCCTTTGCGGTGAGGAACCCACCCGCATAGATGTCGATCGCCCCGGGCCGCTCGGTTTCGTCCAGGTCGAGCCACGCGCGGATCGGCGCCCCACGTTTCCGGTCCGTGGCCGAGCCCTCGATCATGGCGCCGGAGACCTCCCTGAGGGAGGCCTCCCGTTCCGGGCCGGGGCTGCAAAAGGCGGCGAGCACGTCCGCGATGTCCTCATTCGCCGGCAGACCCAGCAGTTCCCTGATCCGGCCGGCGACCGCCGCGTCGGGCGCTTCGCCAAGGCTCGCCGTCAGCCGGTGCCGGTCCGCCACCAGCCCCGACATGAGGGCCGCGAAATCGTCCTCGCCGACATAGCCGGTGACGATGGACAGGGCCTCGGCCAGGGTCGTGTCGTCGCCCCGTCGCGCGTGGGAGACGACCTCGCGGATGGCGTCGCGCTGAAGTTCGCCGCCGTCGCGCTCATCCAGCACCTCGAAATGCGGGGCGACGCCGGCCTCGACCGGAAAGCGCTTGAGCACGGCCTGACAGAAGGCGTGGATCGTCTCGATATGCATGCCGCCCGGTGTATCCAGGACCGTGGCGAAGAGCGTCCGCGCATCGCGTCTCTGCCCCGGTGCGGGCGCGCGGCCGAGCAATTTCTCCAACTGTTGCTCGAGCGCCGAATCCGGGATTGTCGCCCAATCGGACAGCCGCAGGGCGAGACGGTTGGCCATCTCCGCCGCCGCGGCCTTTGTATAGGTAAGGCAAAGGATGCGGTGCGGTGCCGCGCCGTCGAGCAGAAGGCGGAGGAGCCGGTCGACGAGAACCGTCGTCTTGCCGGTTCCCGCCGACGCGCCCACCCAGACCGAAGCGTCCGGCGCGGTCGCCCGGCTTTGCTGCCGGTTGGCGTCCTCCCGGACCCTGTCGCGCGCCAGGCTCATTCGCCGCCGCCCGCATCGTCCGCGGTCAGCCATTCCTTCTGGCGCGACAGATGGGCGTAGTCGTCGAAGGCCGGCGGGGCGGAGGGGCGCGGCACGGCGGGGTAGCGCGCCGCCGGATCGTCGAAATGGGCGATAAGCCGCTCGACACCCTCCCGGGTCGTCTGGACCACAACCGACAGGTCGTTGGCGCCGATGGCGTCCCGGATCGCGCCCGGGACCCGGCGCCCCGTCAGATGCCAGAAGGCGAGCTCCGACGTTTCGCCCGTGAGGTCCGGGCCGAACCCGCCGCACGCCGCCATCGCCGCCTCCAGGGGAAGCTGCGGCTCCAATCCTCCGGCGACCGCCTTTGCCGTCGGCGGCGTACCGGTCTTGTAGTCGATGATCGCGAGACTGCCGTCGTCCAGCCGGTCGATCCGGTCGGCCCGGCCGCTGAGGGATACGGGCCCGCGCGGCGCATCGATGACGATGCTGCCGCGCACCTCCGGATGGGCCTCGACGATCCGGCCGCGGCGGGACCGCTCCGCCTCGACGAACCACGCCGCCAGCCGCTCGATCCGCGGCCACCAGAAGGCGCGCAGCTCGTCATTGTCGAAGATGTCCGTGAAGGCGTCGGCGCCATGCTGCAGCAGCCGGTCGAGCGCATCTTCCGGCAGCGGGCCGGCCGGAAGGGCCCGGATGAAGCCGTGCAATGCCTGGTGGACGATCTGGCCCCGGTCCGCCGCGCCGAGGGGCGCATCGATTGGGTCGAGCGCGCTCAGGCCCAGCACCTCCCGCGCATAGATTGCATAGGGATTGCGCATGAGTGTGCCGATCTGGGTGATCCACAGCTTGCGCGGCCGCGCCTCGACTGGAGGCGACGGATCCGGACGCCGAGCCGGAACCGGCGCCCCTGGCCGGTCGAGCGCGGCGAGCCAGTCGAGCCATTGCCGGTCCTTCCAGGGAACCGTCCGCCCCGCACCCTCCGTCTCGATGAGGCCCAGGCGTTTGAGAAGCGCCTCGATACGGAGAAGCCAGCGGCTGGGAACGGTCGGCGTGCCCTCGACGCGGGTGGCTCTGGTGAGGATCACCCGGGGACCGGACGCGGCCTGGACGAAATCGTGTGCGGCGAGGCCGATCCGCCGCTCGAGCGGGCTCAGCCCGAAGGCGGCGCGCATCGG
>CAYGKX010000210.1:0-1755 GCA_964350225.1 uncultured Rhodospirillaceae bacterium
TCATGACGATCAGGTCGCGGGGATTGCCCGGTCCGGTCCAGACGACGGGAAACGGGATCCCGGCATCGACTTCATCGTCGGCGTCGAGGCTGGCGGTCACGTCCACCACGTTGAGCGGTACGGTGGTCACGACACTGTCGCCGGTGACGTAGGCGACCTGCGGGACATAAAGACGGTCGTATCCGTCGGCATTCTGGCCGGGTGCGAGGGCGTTGTCGAAACGCCAGATCTGATACGGCCCGACCATGACAAGCGCGTCGTCCTCGGCATAAAGGCCCGTGGTGCGGTCAAAGCTGCGTTCGAAGATCGAGAGCTTGCCCTCGTCCTGTCCGACAAAGATCAGCTTCCCGGCATTACCGGTCGTGAAGGCGAGGCTCGCGCCGGTTTCCGCCAACCAGCCCGTCAGTCCGTCGGAACTGGAGATTTCCAGCGTCGGCGCCGTCTCCGTCGTGGTTTCGGCCATGCTTCCTCGATCCTCTGCACTCGGCCCCTGGGCATCGGCCCGGATCGCCGCTTCCCTCGATATGGTTAGCCTTTTTCCGCGCCACGGGAAAGGGCGGCCGACTGGCGCGGCCGCCCTCCCCGTAGGTGCGGAACCGGATGCGGCCGGGCCGCGCTAGGCCATGTCGCCGGTGATGTTTTGCTGCACCTCGTTGTCGACGTCGAGGACCGCGACACCGCCGTCGATGACGTAGCGCGTGAAGGCGCCATGGTCCTCCGACTTGACCGTATGGCCGCTCAGATCGGCGTTCACCGTGTCTCCATTGTCGCCCAGGATGGTCAGGGTGTTGTCCACCTCGGTCATGTCGAGCAGGTCGTCGAAGCTCAACACCAGCGTGTTGTCGGCGCCAGCGGCGGAGTCGATCGTCTCCACGCCGGAGATGCGCGTTCCGCCCGTCGGATCGAGGTCGAAGATGCCGCCCTCCTCGATGAGGACAGTGTCGACGCCACTGCCGCCGTCGATCGACAGGTTGCCGGCACCGACCGAGATCAGGTCGTCGCCCGCCCCGGCCGAGATGACGTCGTCGCCGCCGCCGCCCAGGATGGTGTCGTCGCCCTGGCCGCCGACAATGACATCCGCGTCGGCCGTCCCGGTGAGGGTATCGTCGCCGTCGGTGCCCTGATGGGTGACGAGGCTCGAGTAATCGGCTCCGAAGACGACCGTCGTCTGACCGGCATCCGGCCCGCCCGCATCCGACAGGCCGGAGCCCGCGACGATGTCGGCGAAACCGTCGCCGTTGATGTCGCCCGCCCCGGTGACGGAACCGATGCCGGCACCGGCCTCGCCGCCGTCGATCGCGATTGCCTGACCGTTCGCCGCCGCTGTCCCCATGTCGATATCGACGGGGGCCTTGGTGCCGAAGACGACCCAGGTACGGCCGCTGTCTGCCCCGGCCTCGCCGTCCTCCAGCGCGCCGGCGATGACCACGTCATCGATGCCGTCGGCATTGACGTCGCCCGCGCCGGACACCGAGAGGCCAAACCAGCCGCCCGCCTCGCTGCCATTGAGGGCGATGCCCTCCGCCGGCGTGAGGGCCGCCAGGTTCACCTCCGAGAAGCCGAGCTTGCCGAAGACGATATAGGCGCGCCCGGCATCCATCCCGGCGCCCGTATCGGCGAGGGCCGCACCGACGACGATGTCGTCGATGCCGTCGCCGTTGAAGTCGCCGGCCGCCGCGACGGAGGTGACGGTGTCGCCCTCGCCTTCAGGTCCGTGGGAAAGACCGCGCCACCGAGCCCCACGATGCCGTGGTG
>CAYGKX010000210.1:1765-5546 GCA_964350225.1 uncultured Rhodospirillaceae bacterium
GCGCCGACGATCTTCACGCCGCGCGGAGCGCCCCGGACGGTGTCGAGCATCAGGGCCTCGAGATTGCCGCCGACGATCGTGTCGCTGCCGAAGATCACATAGACCGCGCCCGTGTTGACGCCATTCATCGTGTCCGCGCGCTTGGCGCCGACGACAAGATCCTCCATCCCGTCGCCATTGAGGTCGGCGAAGGCCAGGGACGAGCCGGCGAGATCGCCCGCGTTGCCGCCCGTGAAGTCGACGACCTGCTGGTTGTCGCTGCCGGCGTTGAGGATGAGGCGCACCGCGCCCGCCTCGGCGTGCGACAGCGGCGCACCGACTGCGACATCCGCCACGCCGTCGCCCTGGGCATCGCCCGATGCGATGGCGCTGCCGAACCCGGCAATGGCGCCTGCCTGGCTGGTCACCTCCGGCTGCAGGAGGTTCACGGCGTCGGTTGCAACGTCGACAACCGATCCGTCGATCTTGCCATAGACGAGATAGGCCGCCCCGGTACCGCCATTGGCGTCCGGTGCGCCGATCAGGATGTCGCCCAGGCCGTCGCCATTGAGATCGCCGGCGAAGCTGACCGAGAAGCCGGTCGAGCTGCTCTCCACGCCCTCGATCACGAAGCCGGTGACCGCGAGTTGCGGCTGCCCCAGATCGAGGTCGGTCGGATTCGGGTCGCCGAAGACGACATAGACCCTGTCCTCGCCCGGCGCCCCGATCACGACATCGGAATGTCCGTCGCCGTTGACGTCGCCGCCGCCGGCCAACGCCGCACCGCTGCGCCCGCCCGCCGTCGCGCCGTCTATGACGACGCTGTTCGGATCGGTCGCCTCGCCGAAATTGAGGGACATGAATTCCGGCGCGAAGGGATCGATCGGCGGGATTTCCGGCGGCCGGAAGAGGGTTCCGATGCCGGTCCCGTCGTCGATCGTGGCGTTACCCGGATTGCTCAGGTTCACGTTGAAGCTTTCGCCGCCTTCATGGCCGTCGTCGAACGTCTGAACCGTGATGAAGCGCCGCGTCGCGCCCGGCGAGAAGGTCAGGGTTCCACTCGTGGCCGTGTAGTCCTGGCCGGCCGTCGCGGTCCCGTTCGCCGTCGAGAAGTTGATCGTGACCGGCACGGTCGTCGTCTCCGACAGGTCGACCTCGAAGACAAGCGGATTGGCGCCGCCCTGCTCGATATTGTCGAACTCGTTCGAGATGACGATCCCCGGAACCGGCGGCGGTGGCGGCGGCGGCGAGGTGTCGTCGTCGTCGATCACCGTGTGGGTCGCGGACGCCGTGCCGATGCTGTCCGAGGGCGGAACGGTATCGATCCCGATCCGGACGGTTTCATTGGGTTCGTCGCGAGTGTCGCCCAGGATATCCAGGAAGAAGGTTTGCTGGGTCTGGCCTGCCGCGAAATTGAACGTGTAGTTGACCGCGTCCAGGCGCGACAGACTGACATCCTGTTCGGTCGACTGCCCGCCAGGCGCCGTATTGGCGGTACCGCCCAGATACTCAAGCGTAACGGTCGCCGGCGCATCGTCGAAATTGCCACTGCCGGTACGATAGATGCGGTAGTGAAGCTCGCCTCCGTCACCGGTGTTCGGCCCGCCTTCCGTATTCTGGCCGTTGTTGATGATCTGGATGTGCCAGGTCGACGGATTGGCGTCGTCGATGATCGTGCCGACCCCCTGACCGTCGTCGATGTTCGGTCCGACCGCGTTCGACAGGTTCACGAAGAAGGTTTCGTTTCCTTCGAGAACCGCATCGTTCAGCGTATCGACGGTTATGAACCGTTGCGTAACGCCGCTGGGGAACGTCAGCGTGCCATTGGTCGCCACATAGTCGCTGCCGGCGAGCGCCGTGTTGTTCGCCGTCGAGTACTGGACGCTGTAGGTCTCGTTGATGTTGTTGTCGCCCACCGTCGTTACGGTGAACACCAGGCTGCTGCCTTCCGTGTTCTGGGCATCGCTGATGTTGAACATGATGAAGTCGTCATCGATGATCCCGTTCGACGCGGTGTCGAAATTGGGATCCACCGTGTGGCCCGGCGGAACGATGAGTTCCATGACGACATTTTCGGTCTGCAGACCTTCGACCACGTTGTCCGCGATGATCGGGACACCAAAGTTCACCCGCGTGACGCCGGCGTTGAACGTCAGTTGAATGTCGTCGCCGATGTAGTCGACCCCTGGAGTGGCCGTGCCCTGAGCCGGAATATCGCGAACGGTAACGGTGACCGTCTGGTTCAGGTTTCCGCCAGTGCGAATGACGTAATACGGGACGACATTCTGGTCCGGCGGATCCCCTTCCGCCCCGCCCGGCCCGATCGGGAAGATGGCGAACTCGTTGCCCCCGCCGCCAGGCGGGACCGTGTCGACGGTATCCGTGATCGTGCCGGTACCGGACCCGTCGTCGATGACGGGGCCACCCGTCGGGTTCGACAGGGTGAGCGTGAAGTTTTCCGTGGTTTCGTTGAATTCGTCGTCGATCAGCGCAACGGTCACCAGCTGCAAGGTCTGGCCACCCGTGAAGCTCAAGGTACCGGACGTCGACACGAAGTCGCTTCCGGCGAGGGCCGAACCGTTGTTCGTCGTGAACTGCACTGTATCTGTGCCGCTCAGCGGCGAGCCGGTCCGCGTGACCTGGAAGACGAGTTGCCCCGCCTCTTCCGCCGCCAACGGATCGTTCGCCACATTGAACTCCGGCGTCGCCGGGGGCGGATCGTCGTTGACGATCGTACCGACGCCCTGTCCGTCGTCGATGATGGGACCACCGGTCGGATTGGCGAGGTTGAGGAACAGGGTTTCGTTGCCCTCGAAGATCGCATCCTCGGTTGTCGCAACTGTGACCAGCATTACCGTCTGGGACCCGGTGAAGGTCAGGGTTCCGCTTGTCGGGGTGTAATCGCTGGTGTTGGCCGAACCGTTCGCTGTCGAGAACTGCACCGTGTCGGTACCGGTCAGCGGCGTACCGGTCCGCGTGACCTGGAAGACCAGGTTGCCGCCCTCGGAAACGCTCGGGTTGTTCGCGACGTTGAACTCCGGCGGGAGGTCGTCATCGATGATGGTCCCGGTACCCTGACCGTCCAGGATCGTCGCGCCACCCGTCGGGGCCGAGAGGTTGAGGAACAGGGTTTCGTTATTCTCGTCGATCAGGTCCTCGGTCGTCGCCACCGTCACGAACTTCAGGGTCTGACCGGCGGTGAAGGTCAAGCTTCCGCTCGTCGCCGTGTAGTCCGCTCCACTGGCCGTGCCGTTGGCCGTCGAATAGTTGACGGAGTTCGTGCCCGAGGTATTGGCGGTCCGGGTGACCTGGAAGACCAGGACACCGCCTTCGGAAACCGACGGATCGTTGGCGACGTTGAACACCGCCCCCGGATCGTCGTCGTCGATGATCGTGCCTGTGCCGCTCGGGTCCAGAACCTGGACCCCCGCGTCCTCGGAGCTGATCCCGAGGGTGAGGACTTCATCCGTTTCGTCGATCGTATCCCCGATCACGGCCACCGTGACGAAGGCGCGGGTCTGTCCTTCCGCGAAGGACAATGTGCCGGCGGTCGGCGTGAAGTCGACGCCCGGGGTTGCGGCGTTCACCGGCAGGATAACACCCGGATTGGTCTCGAAGTTGACCGCGAACGCAGTGTCCGGACCGCCGACCCGGTCGACGGTGAAGATCATCGCCCGCGTACCGGTGTCGCCCTCGTTCACGCTGGGATTGTTGGTCACGGAGACGGTTACAGGACCGTCGTTGTCTTCGATCGTGCCGATGCCCCCGCAGCGACGCCTGCGCGGGAGCAATCCGGAGCGAA
>CAYGKX010000210.1:5559-7192 GCA_964350225.1 uncultured Rhodospirillaceae bacterium
GTCTGACAAGTTGATCGCGAACCGCTCGTCGCCCTCGATCACGGAGTCGTCGGTGATCGCGACCGTGACGAAGGCCGCGGACTGGCCGGCCGCGATGGTCACCGTGCCGCTCGTCGCCGTGTAGTCCTGGCCCGCCGTCGCACTGTCCAGCGACGGCAGGTCGGAGGTGGCGAAGTCGACCGTGATGTCCCGGTCGGACAATTGGCCGCTCTTGCTGGAGACCGTGAAGATCGCAACCCCGGCGCCTTCATCGACCGTCACGTCGTTGACTCCGATGGCGGGGGTCTCGTCATCGTCCTGGATGAAGCCGGCGGCGACATTGGTGCCGATCACCGTGCCATCCGGACCGGTCGCGTTGGTCAGCACCATGCGCACCCGTTCCGTCAACTCGTCGATGTCGTCGTCCAGGATCGAGACGGTGACGAAGGTCTCGGTCTGACCGGCCGCGAAGCTGAGCGTGCCGGACGTGGCGTTGAAGTCGACACCGGGCGTTGCGAGCGGCGGTGTGCCGTTTCCATCGGTGTTGAAGTCGACGGTCGCCGCATACTGGTCGTAGTCGCCATTGCCCTGCCGGATAACACGGAAGACCAGGACCGCGCTGTCCGCTTCGACAACCGTCTGCGGCGCCACCACATTGATGCTGAAGACGGACGGCTCGCCCTCGTTGTCGAGAATGGTTGTGTCCACTGCGCCCGGCAGCGAGACACTGCCCACGGAGGGGTTGGAAATGCCGACGACATAGTTCTCGTCGGCCTCCAGCAGCGAGTCGTCCAGGGTGTTCAGGGTGATTTCCACCCCGTCGGTCTTGTAGTCGTTGAAGGCGCTGGTGAATGTCAGGGTCGTGCCGTTCCAGCTGACCCCCGGGATGCCCTGGATCGATTCCTGGACATCGGTCGAGAAGGCCTGCTGGAAGTCTGCCGCTGACGCCGTATCGAAGGTGATGCCGAGGTCGATCGACATTGTCTGTCCCGGCGCGAGGGTGAAGCCGCCCGCCCAGCCGACGAAATATGTGGCGTCGCCGCCTTCGACCACCTGTTGATCACCCGTGACCAGCCACTGCAGCCCACTCACGTCGTCGACGATCTGCCCCACGCCCTGGCCATCATCGATGGTCCCGTTTGTCGGGCCGGAGAGGTTGAGGAAGAAGTTTTCCGTCCCCTCCACGATCGTGTCGGTGAGGGTCGCGACCGTCACGAAGACCTGGGTCTGGCCGCCAGCGAAATTGATGGTTCCGGAGCCGCCGACATAGTCCGCGCCGGCCGTCGCCGTGCCGTCCTGGGTCGCATACTGCACGCTGGCCGGACCATCGGTGTTGCCTGTGCGGGTGATCGCAAAGATCGCGCCGACGCCTTCCGTGACCGGCAGGGCATTGGAGACGCTGAAGACGGAATCGTTATCGGCGATGGTGCCGATGCCCTGACCGTCGTTGATCGTGGCGTCGACCGGATTCGTCAGATTGACCGCGAACCCTTCGGAACTCTCGAAGTCGAAGTCATCGCTGATTTCCACCGTGATGAAGGCCTGGTGCTGGCCCAAGGCAAGCCAGACGATCGTCGACTAGTGCTCGAGGCCCTGCTGGCCCATTCGGAATAAAGGCCACGGCGGAAAACGCCAACCGGACGCAATAGCGACC
>CAYGKX010000211.1:0-7174 GCA_964350225.1 uncultured Rhodospirillaceae bacterium
GTGTGGTGGATCTGGCACCGCGTCTGGAGGGAATCGCCGACCTGCGTGCGCTGTTCGAGGCCGACGCCGTCGACCGAGCCCGTTCGGCGGCCGAGGGCGCGACGGCGGATTACCGGCTGGACGATATCGCCTTTCTCCGCCCCATACTCTTCCCGGAAAAGACCTTCTGCATCGGCGTCAATTACATGAACCGGAACGAGGAATATGCCGACGGCTCGGCCGCGCCGAAATATCCCTCGATCTTCATGCGGACACCCGACTCCTTCGTCGGCCACAAGGCGCCGCTGGTGCGGCCGCCGGAATCCGAGCAGCTCGACTACGAGGGCGAGATTGCCATCGTCATCGGCAAGGGCGGGCGCCGCATTCCGGAAGCGCAGGCGGCCGCACATATCGGCGGCCTGACCTGCCTGAACGAGGGGACAATCCGCGACTGGCTGCGCCACGGCAAGTTCAACGTGACCCAGGGCAAGAATTTCGATCGGTCAGGCTCGGTCGGCCCCTGGATCGTGACGGCGGACGAATTCGACCGATATGACGACCTGAGGGTAACGACGCGGGTCAATGGCGAGGTCCGGCAGGACGACACGACGGCGAGTCTCGCCTTCCCCTTCGCCTACCTGGTTTCCTACGTGTCCACCTTCACCACCTTGAAGCCCGGAGACGTTCTGTCGACCGGTACCCCGACCGGCGCCGGCGCCCGGTTCGACCCGCCCATTTGGCTGAAGCCTGGCGACGTGGTCGAAGTGGAGGCGCAAGGTATTGGCACCCTGTCGAACGGCATCGTCGACGAATGACCGGATCGGGAGCACCGCGATGACCGGACGGCCGCGGCCCGCGCCGGACACCGGGGCTGACGGAACGGCGGATCGCGGCGGCGTTTCCCTGCGCGAATTCGAACGCTCCCTGCCGATGGCGCTCCTGCGCGCCCGGGAGGCGGTCATGGATCGCTTCCGCCCGATGCTGCGCAGCTTCGGCGTCACCGAACAGCAATGGCGTGTTCTGCGGGCGCTGTCGGACGTTTCGGAAATCGAGGTCTCTGCCCTAGCCGAACGGTGTCAGATCCTGCCGCCCAGCTTGTCGCGCATCCTCCGCGACCTGGGCGGACGCGGGCTCGCCACCCGGCGGGCCGCCGATACGGATCAGCGGGTCGGGCTGATCTCGATCACCGAAGCGGGGCGGCGTCTGATCGAAGAGGTGGCCCCCCATTCGGAGGCCCGTTATGCCGACATCGCCACCGCGATGGGCGATGACGACCTGACGCGGCTTTATGCCTTGCTCGAAAGGCTGGACGCGCGATTGAGGAAAGACGAGGGGACGACCTGAACGCGCCCTTGCGCGCCCCGGGATCCGCCTCTGTCCCCGAACCCCAGGAAACTAGAAGTCGCCCTTCTTGGCGCGGAAAACGTCCGGGTCCTTGACGTTGAGGATGTAGCTCAAACGCAGCGCCCGGACCGACTGCAGGACCGGCTTCGCCTTGGGGTCCTTCTGCTTCTTCACGCTGAAGCTGCCCAGAAGGGCGACCGTGCGCCCTTTCTTGTCGACCCCACGGAACAGCAGGACGAGGCCCGGCCGGGCGGTCGGCTTGTTCACGACCATCTGGTCCTTGTCGAACCCGCGGCCCGCGAGCGTCCGCTGCAAGATCACGGCGTTCGCCCACAATTCCTTCGAAGTGACCTTCTTTTCGAGCGGCCGGCCGAACAGCACGTCGATCTGGATCAGGCCCTTGGTCTTGTATCCGAGGGTGTAGGTGACCTGGCTGAGCCCGCTGCCCGGCAGCAGGTTGTCGACCCGGACGACGAGGATCGTGGTCTTTTCCGCGAGGTTCCGGCCTTCCGTGACCTTCTTGCCGGTGATCTTGAAGTCGCGTGCAATGGCCTGCCGGACCTGCGCCTCGTTCATGCCGAACTTGGCGGACCGAAAGCCTTCGACCTCGGCGGCCATGGCGGGCGCCGCGGAAAGACCGATTACTGCCAGAAATCCAATTAGCCGGAGGCCCGAAAACTTACCGATCATCACTGCGTATCCTCTTCCTCAGCCAGCCGGTCGCCCAACCCCGCCCAGGTCGCCAACGACATCAGATGGGCATAGATCAACGCCAGCCAGCCTTTCTCCCACCACGACATCACCACATCCTTGGACAGGACCTGCAGGCGATTCTCGTCGACGATGCGGAAGTTGCCGACCGACAGGGTTCCGCCGGAGCGTAGCCGAATGTCCGCCCTGTTGGAAATCAGTAAGTTCTGCTCCTTCAGGGCCGCGCACATGGCGACGGTGTTCTGGTAGTGCCCCTGGAACTCGCTGCAGAAGCGCAGGGCGTTCTGCGTCAATTCCGTCGGCTTGCCGTCGTCGAAAAATTTGGTGCCCTCCGCGCCGATGAACTTCGAGGCCGTGTCGACGCACAGCGCGAAGTTCTCCTGCTTCTCGTCGGCGAAGAAAATGAAGGGGTAGCGCCGCACATAGGCCGGAACATAGGCCCCGCGTTCCCACTGTCCGGCGGCATCCACGAAGAGGTTCCGGCTCTGGCGCAGGCCGAGGATCGCGACCGGAAAGCAGCTTTCGTCGTCGCTGAAGACAATCGGGTAGGTGCGCTGGGCGAGGGGAAACTCGACACCGTTCAGGGGCACCGAATTGGCCTCGCGGGAGAAGCCGTAGTCGGTGACGCCGGTAAAGGCCAGGTCGCCATGGTCTTCGGCGCGGAGCAGGGTCGGACGGCCATAGAACATCGGCATCTGCCCCTCACCCGAGGGTGCGGCATTGGTACCGCCGCCGACGTCGAAGGCGATTTCCCCGCCGCCGGAGCTGCTGTCGGCGTCGGGCGCCACATCGATAACGTCGTCGGAATTCTCTTTCTGGACCATGGGCATCCTCATATGCGAAGGCCGGCTGCACGTGCGACGCCCGACCGCGGCAACCGCCATCGGCGGCCAGACGTCAGGGGGGAGCGGTGGACCGGTCGGGGCGATATCGCCCGCTTTCCGCGACCGCCCCGGAGCGGCCCCGGCGTCCGCCCCTTGTCCGACAGAATGGCTAATTTTTCAAGTGATACGCCCAGTACCAACGCCAGAAGCTGGAGAGGAAGGCGTCGGCTTCGGGGAAGTCCTCCGCCTCGCCCAGGGGGCAGGCCGGGTTGATGGCGTTGAAGACGTAGGGGCCCGCGACCGGCCGCTCGAACGAGGCGCGTGCCGCGCCGCATTTCAGATCGCGGAAGTTGTAGGTCTGCGTCTGGATGCTCGCCCGTTCCGTCACATTCAGGATCAGGTCCCGCGGTTCGTCGTCGGAGCCGAAGAAGATCAGTCCGACATCGCCTGTGTCGTTGAAGTCGATGATCTTGGACGATACGGCCGTCACCTGAGAGGCCGTGAGGTCTCTGCCGAGAATGCCATCGAAGCTGACGTCGCCGGCGTCAATGTGTGTCGGGAAACCCGGTTCGAACAGGGCTCCGTTCAGGAACGTTATGTAGTTTCCTGTCTGGCCGACGAAGACCGTGTCGTTCAGCGTGTTGCCGGCGATCGACTGGTTCGGTCCGTCGACGACCAGGCCGTCGACGCCGCCCGTCAGCCGGACACCGTCGAAGCTGGTCGTGAGATCGCCCAGGTTGTCGGTCACCAGCCGGATGCCGACCCCGCCCGCGGCGTTGACCCGGAGGCCGTTGAACGCGATGGACGTGCCCGGGCCGAGCGTATTGATGACTTCGACACCCGCGGTTGCCGTTCCGGTGATATCTCCGCCGACGGTGAAGGTTGACCCGGCCCCGTCGACGATGAGGATGCCGATACTGGCCGCGTCGATCATGTTGCCCGTGACCCGCACGTCGCTGTCGGTGACCTGGATCAGCACGATGCCGGCGTCGACCTGGCTGACGGTGTTCCCGGTAATCCGCAGCGACCCTGCCCCCATCGGGGTCAATGTGGTCACGCCGACCCCGGCCGTCGCCGCGGCCCCGACGATCGTGTTGCCGTCTATCTCGATCGTCCCGTCGGTCAGCATGCCCACGAGGGTCACGCCAAAGCTCGTGACACCGGTGATGGTGTTGTCCTGGATGAGCACCGATGCCGTGCCACCGAAATTGCCGGCGGAAATACCGCTTACCGAAGCGCCGATCGTGCTGTTCAGGACCTGGAACTGGGACATGCCCGTGAAGTTCGTCGCCGCGACACCGTCGTCGCCGGACAGGTCGACGGTCAGATTGTCGAGGATCGCGCTCGTGGCCTTGGCCGCGGCGCCGCCCATCCCGCCCCGTTCGACGCCGAATTCGTGACCGTCATCGAGGTGAGCGAGACTGTGTCCAGCCCCTCGATGTGGACGCCGTTGGAGCCGGCATTGTCGATCGTCCCGCCGGTGCCGCTGTCGGCATCGGCGTTGCCCAGTCCCGTGACGGTGAAGGTTCCGGTCGAACCCGTTCCGATGAAGATGCCGGGCCCGGCGGCGTTGGTCGAGGACACGCGTTCGAACGTCATGTCGACCGCTGTCCCGAGAATGGAGATCGCGGCACCGTCGACCGTGTCGATCGAATTGCCGCCGCCGAGGACGTTGACCTGGCCGCTGTCGTTCGCGTTGAAGCCGGTACCACCCATGTTGGCAACCGCCAGGCCCTGGTCGAAGGTGTAGGCGCCGCCATTGGTCGTGAGGTCGATACCGTCGGTCACGTTCGAGATGCCAGTCGTGGTGAAGGCGATGTCCCCGTCCGACATCGTGACCGTAAGGCCCGTCATCGCGCCATCGACGATGGTGTCAGAGAAACTGCCGGCGGCGGAGCTGTCGTAGTTATGGATCGACACACCCGTCGTCCCGGCCGACGTTACCATGAGGTCCGTCGAGGTCAGGGACGCACCGCCCGTGAAACCGTCGACCAGCAGGCCGGCATCGGTCGTGTTGGCGATCATCACCCCCGCCAGCGTCGCCGCGGCCGCGCCGGCGAAATTGGTCAGCACCACGCCGTCCGCACCGGTCGTGTCGACGAGGATGTCGTTCAGCACCGCCATCCCGCCGACGGTGTCGAGCAGGATGCCTGTGCCGGTCACGTTCGTCACCGCCATGTGGTTGAGCGAGACATTGCCCGCGAAATTCTGGAAGACAATCCCGCTGTCGCCATAGTTTGAGATCGTCCCGCCATCGGGCTTCGTCGAGACGCCCGTCACCGTGAAGCTGCCGGAGCTGTCGACCACGCTGATCCCGACGAAGGCCCCGCCGCCGCCGGTGCCGGAGATCGACACGAAGGTCACATCGAGCCCGGAGCTGAGGATGTCGACGGCCCGGCCGTCCGTCACGTCGATGGAGGACATGCCCGTCGCGTTCTGTACGACGATGCTGGTCGTGTCGCTGGCGATGAGACCGTCACCTGCCATGGTCGTGATAGCCAGGTCCGAGAAGATGACCGTCGCCATGTTGCCGGCGAGAAGCACGCCGGTCCCGGCCGTTCCCGACTTGTCGACCACGGTCTTGCCGAATGTGATGCTGCCGGTATTGCCAGTGGCATGGATGCCGATGCCGTCCGGATTCGTGACGGTCGTGTCGCCGAAGGAGAAGGCGCCGTTGTTGCCCTCGAGATAGATCCCGTCGACGGCCGCCCCGGTAACGGTTGTCGTCCCGTTGACCGCGAGGCCGCCCGTACCGCCTGTACCCGTGACGTTCAGGAAAAAGATGCCGCTTGCGGCGCTGCCGGTCGAAGACAGGCTGTCGAAGGTCATGTCAACGGACCCGCTGTCGAATGCCAGCGCCGGCCCGCCGGTTGCGTCGACCGTCGTCGTGGTCCCACCGGTGTCGAGGACGACAACCGAGCCGCCGTTGAAGCCGATCAGGCCCGCGCCGTTCACGGTGGAGACCGTCAGGCCACCCTGGAAGGTATAGGTCCCGGTGTTGTTGTTGAACAGGATGCCGGTATCGACCATCGCGATCGACAGTGTCGAGAAGCCGATGCTCGCGGTCGAATCGCCGATCTGGATGCCGGTCGCGCCGGGATTGCCGGTGATCATCGTGTTCGACACGGTGTAGGTGCCCGGCCCGTCGACATCGGCGAACAGGATGCCAATAACGTCGGCGGCGATCATGTTGCCGTCCATCGTGAGGCTGCCCGCACCGGCGTAGGCCGAGACGGAGATGCCGGAGCCCGTAGTATCGAAGAGGTTCGCGTTCACCGCGCCAAAGCTGTCGTTCAGCAGGCTGATACCGATTCCGTTGGCGGTGAAGTGGTTGTCGAGCACCATGAGACCCGTGACACCGTCGAACCGTGCGCCGATGGTCAGGCCGGTGACGATGCTGTTGCGCAGGTCCGCGCCCGTCACCCCCACCGCGTCCACGCCGCGGTCAGCCGATCCCTGACCGTCGAGGGTGAAGCCGTCGATCATGACGTTGTCGGAGCCGAGAGTGATCAGCGTGCCTGCGGCGGCGGTGATGATCGTCTCCGTCCCGCGTCCGCCGGGGTTGGTCTTGGCGCCGATGCCGGCATTGAACTGCGCCAGCAGCATCGTGCCGTCCTTCTCGGAGCCTGTGATGACGATATTCTCGTTGTAGGTCCCCGCCTCGACATTGACGGTGAAGAACATCCCGCCCGAAGCGACATTGTCGACCAGATCGATGGCGCTCTGGATCAGGCTGCCGTTGACGACGAACAGGTTGAACTTGCCACCCGTCATGTCCCAGATGACCGTGCCAACCGCCGGATCGTCGGGCCCATGGGTGATCCGCCGCTCCAGGTCGAAGCCGGTTCCGCCGCCCCCGCCGAGGCGGGTATAGGTCGAGCCGAGGAAACCGTCGAATGTGACGTTCTTGGCGTCGAGGAACAGATCGTCGAAGGCGCCGCCGGTCAGCCGGATATAGTCCGTCGACCCGCCACCGATGTTGGTGAAGGTCAGGTCGTTGAAGCTGTTGCCGGCCAGGGTGTGCCCAGCCCCGTCGATGACGAAGCCGTGGCCGCCGGTATTCTGGATCGTCATGCCCGACAGGTTGATCGCGACCGCGCCGCCGGTGATGTTGATGCCGTCGGAGGTCGTGTCGGTCAAGAGCCCGCCGGCCGAGGTGATCGACCCAGTGACGTTGTTGAGGGCCAAACCTTCCGCCGTGCTCATAGACGACGACAGGCTGTCGAAGGTCAGGTCGGCCGCGCCGTTGATGAGGTCGATCGCCGGGCCGCCGACGGCGGCGATCGTCGTCGTGCCGTTGTCGAACACGTTCACGG
>CAYGKX010000212.1:0-7170 GCA_964350225.1 uncultured Rhodospirillaceae bacterium
CGCTCGAAGCCCGGTTCGCCCAGCTCGAAGCCGAACTCGCCGACGGTATGGCGATCGAAGGCTACGGCAAGGGGGATTATCGCGTCGACCGCCTCGCCGATCTGCGCTATGCGGGACAGGCGCACGAATTGACGGTCCCGGTCTCGCTGCCGATCGATCCCGCCACGATGGCGCGGGCATTTGGAGACGAGCATGAAAGGACATACGGCCACCAGGCGGAAGCGGAGGAGGTCGAATGCGTGACATTGCGTGCAATCGCACGGGTGCCGCTCGCCGAGACGCCGGTACCGGCGCCGCCCAAGGCCGGCGGGGCCGAAAGAACCCGACGGGCCTTTTTCGGCGGCCGTCACGGAGAAGTGGAAGTGCCGGTTCTTGGCCGGGGGGGACTGGCCGCGGCGCCGCGGCGCGGTCCCTTGATCGTGGAAGAATATGATTCGACCATCCTCGTGCCGCCCGGCTGGCAGGCCGCGCTCGACGGCCAGGGGACGGTCCATCTGAGCTGGGAGGAAGACGCCGGATGAGCAGGACCAACAGCGACCCCATCACGCTGGAAGTGGTGCGGAACGCTCTCTCGTCGATCGCCGACGAGATGGCGCTTGTCATCCTGCGCACGGCTTATTCCTCGGTCGTCCGCGATTCGATGGATTATTCGACCGGCCTGTGCGACCGGCACGGTCAGGTTGTCGCCCACGGCATGACCATGGCCCTCCATCTGGGCAGTTTCCCGGACGCCATGGCCGCGCTCACCCGCGACTACGGCGGTCGCATGAAGCCGGGCGACATCTATATCTTCAACGATCCCTACGCGTCGGGCGGCATGCATTTGCCGGACGTCTATATCGTCAAGCCGATCTTCGTGGCCGACGAACTGGAAGGCTACGCCGCGACCCTGGTTCACCAGATCGACATGAGCGGGCTCGCCCCCGGCTCGACAGCGGTCTACGCCAAAGAGATCTACCAGGAAGGGCTGCGGATTCCCGTCGTGAAGCTGCACGACGCGGGCACGCCGAACGAGACCTTCTTCAAGATGATGGCGCTCAACACGCGGGTTCCGGACAAGCTGGCCGGCGACATGCGGGCCCAGGTCGCGGCGTGCCATGCGGCAGAGCGCGATTTCTCCCGGCTCGTGGAGCGGCACGGCTCGGCCGGCTTCCGCCGCATTCTGGAGGACCTGCACGATCACGCCGAGCGGGTCATGCGGGCGGAGGTCGCGGCCCTTCCCGACGGCGAATGGACCTTCACGGATTATCTCGACGGCATGGGCGAGGACGGCGCGCCGATCCCCCTCTGCGTCACCGTGACCATTGACGGTGAGCAAATGGCGGTCGACTGGGCCGGGACCTCTCCCCAGGTTCCGGGCGCGATCAATTGCCCGTCGCCTTTCGTGAAGTCTGCGGTCCATTTGATCGTCAAATGCCTCACCGACACCGAGATTCCGAATTTCGAGGGCTTTACCCGGGCGCTGGACATCCGCCTCCCGGAGGGCAGCATCGTCAACCCGTCGCCGCCCGCCGCCTGCGCCGCGCGCGCCATCGTCGGCTGGCGGGCCATTGACCTTCTGCTTGGCGTTTTCGCCCAGATCGTGCCCGATCGGGTGCCGGCGGCCGGCGAAGGCGGGGTGACCTTTCCATCCATCAGCGGCTGGCACGAAGGCCGGCGGTGGGTCTGCACGGAGGCGCTGGCTGGATCCTGGGGCGCGATGCCCACCAGGGATGGTGAATTCGGCATCCCCAATCCAGGCGGCAACATAACGAACCAGCCGATCGAAATGATCGAGGCGCAATATCCCATGGTCATCGAGCGCTATGGCATGGTCGAGAATTCCGGCGGGCCCGGAAAACATCGCGGCGCGCCCGCGATCGTACGCGAATACCGGATGACCGGTGACGGTGCGACGATGGTCATGCGATCGGATCGCAGGCGGTTCCTGCCCTATGCCCTGTCCGGCGGCTGCCCCGGCACCCCTTCCTGGAACATCGTCAATCCGGGAGCGGAGCAACGCGTCGTACCGGTCATGCCGATGACGGCCGTCGAGCTCGGACATGACGATCGCTTCGTCCATATCGGAGCGGGCGGCGGCGGTCACGGCGATCCCCTCGACCGGGACGCCGAGGCCGTGCTGGAAGACCTGCGCGAGGAACGGATCACGCCGGCTTATGCCGAGGCAGTCTATGGGGTCCTTTTGGCCGATGACGGAACCGTCGACGCGGCGGCGACAGAGCGGCGGCGGGGCGCGATGCGGGACCAGCCGGCCGCGGCACTGCCGGCCTATCTCCGCCTGTTCCACGAACCGCTCGGCATCGAGGGGCTGCGTCTCGACGGCGAGCGCGAACTCCTCGGCGCTGCATCCGGGTCGGGCGACGGGGCGCAATGACACCCGAGGAGCCGACGGACAGCGGCACCGGGTCGCCGAAACCCATCGGGGGACGGCGGATGGTGATCCTGATCGCGTCTGTCTGGCTCCTCACCGTCAGCGCGGGCGGCATGTTTCTGGTGGTTGTCGCCCTGAAGCCGATCGCGCTCGAATTCGGATGGCCCCGCGCGGTGCCGTCCTTTGCCTTTTCCCTTCAGTTCATCGGCTCCGGCATGGGCGGCCTTCTGATGGGCTTCCTTCTCGACCGGTACGGGTTCGGTGTTCCCGCGCTGATCGGATCGGTGATGCTCAGTACCGGTGCGCTGCTGGTCAGCCAGATCGACGCAGCATCGCCGGTGTCCGGTGTCATCGATCCGGCCTATCAGCTTTATCTCACCTACGGGATCATGTTCGGGCTGGCTGGCCAGGGTTGTCTGGTTGCGCCGGGCATGGCGAACATTGCCCGCTTCTTCACGCGGCGGCGCGGCATGGCGGTCGGCATCGTGGCCAGCGGGCAGAGCCTCGCAGGCATCGTCTGGCCGCCTATCTTCGGGCTCGGCATGGCCGACCACGGCTGGCGCAACATGTTCTTCTATTTCGGCATTTTCGCCTTTTGCAGTCTGTTGCCCGCGGTCTGGCTGGTCCGCCATCGGCCGTCCACCGAACGGGGCGCGGCGGCGCCGCGGACGGGTGACGTAGAGGGAACCGCCACCGGAAAAGACACCGCTGCAGGCCGAGCCCGTCCGATGCGCGCTCCGCTCTCCCCGACCCGGGTCCAGTGGACCCTCTGCGCGGCCATCACAGGCTGTTGCGTCGCCATGGCGTTGCCGCTCGCCCATGTCGTGGCGCTCGTGACCGACCTCAATTTCTCCGTCGCCCAGGTTCTGGCAGCGATGCTGATCGCCGCCTTTCTGAGCAGGGTGATCATGGTCGGTACGCTGTCGGACACGTTCGGCGGCCTCACCGCGCTGTTCGCCTTCTCCAGCCTGCAAGCGGTGACGCTCGCGGGCTTTACCATTTCCGACAGCCTCTGGGCCCTCTATCTCACCGCCGTCCTCTTTGGCGTGGGCTATGGCGGCATCTTTCCCGTCTACGCCGTCGCCATCCGCGAACTCGTCCCCGCTCACCAGGTGGGCCGGCGCACGGGTATGGTCTTCCTCTTCGGGGCGAGTGCGATGGGCCTCGGCAGCTGGCTCGGCGGTTATCTCTTCGACCAGACCGGCAGCTACACCCTGCCATTCCTCATCGGGGTCGCTTTCAACCTGTTCAACCTGGCCGTGGTCGGCGCCCTCATCGCGCGCACCGGCAGCCTCGGCCGCCCAACCGCGGTTGCGGGGTAGGGTACCAGCCTTCTCGACCGCCCAGGCCATGCCGGGGGCATCGCTCCATTCCGTTAGCATTAAAAAAATGTAAAAGTGCCGTTGTGACACAGTGTCGATCCATCAAATCGGGGCGCCGGGCGAGCCGCCGGCGTCGAACCCCATGAGGCGTCTTGTCGCCCGGACACTGCGCGCGCTCGCGCCCCGCCCGCTGATCCGGGTCGTGGACGATCTCTACCGTCGGATCGAACAGACGGATCGGGAGGTCGACCTGCTTAAGGAAGCGATGCAGCGGACAACCCGATCGCTTGTCTGGTTCGCCGAATGTTCGATCGAGGCGGCGTCGGAACGACCGCCTGTGCCGGAGGACACGCTGGTTTCGGTCGTCATGCCGGTCTGGAATCGGGCTGACTTGATCGGCCAGGCGATAGAGAGTGTCCGGGCCCAGACCTACGGCAACTGGGAACTGATCGTCGTCGACGACGGCAGCACGGACGACACGGTGGCTAGTGTCCGCCGGTTCGCCTTCGACCAGCGCATCCGCTTGATCGAGGCGCCGCACGAAGGCGTCAGCGCGGCCCGCAACCGGGCTCTCGAGACGGCGAGGGGTGCCTATATCGCCTATCTCGATTCAGACAACGCCTGGTACCCCTATTTCCTGCAGGAGGTGGTTCGCGCCTTTTCGCAGGCGCCGGAAGCGCAGTGCGTCTACCTCGCGCAGCTGGTCCGCGACACGCGGACCGGGGCCGTCTTTATCCGTGGCGAAGCCTTCGATCGCGACAGCCTGCTCGACGAGAACTATGTCGACCTGAATGTCTTCGCCCACCGCCGCACCCTGCTCGACCGGCATGGCGGCTTCGATGCGACGCTGACCCGGGGCGAGGATTGGGATCTCATCCTCCGCTATACGGCGGACGTGCCGCCAAAGCAGGTCTCTCTGATCGGCGGGGTCTACGAACTCGCCGCCCCGCGCCGGATCCTGGAACGTATCGCGGTGGACGCCAACCGCTACCGGATCATGGAGAAGCTGGGCCGGTCGACAGGCGCAAAGCTGTCGGTCCTGGTCGTTGTGCCGGACGTGGCGGCGGTCCGCCGGCCGCTTCTCGCCGGCCTCTTGTCCAGGATGAAGCGGTGGGGCGTTTCGGTCGCCATCTGGTGCGCGGAGGGGCCGCCGCCCGAGCACGGCGGAGAAGTCGACGGCTTCCCGTGTTACGCCGGGACGTTGTCGCAGGTCCTGTCCGCGGCGCGGCCGGACATCCTGCATGTTGAGGGTATGGCACTCGTCGAGGCCAGCAGGAACGATATCGCCGGAACCGGTATTCCCCTGTCCTGTTTCGAGGACGTGGGAGGGGAGCGGCCAGATACCCGGTTCCTCCTGCCTGGAGCAGAGACGGAGGAACCGGTCGAAGTGGCGCTTTTGCCGCCGGCGGTCGACGGGACGCGCTATTTTCCGGCGGCCGGCAAGGAGCGATGGCTGGTCGTCCAGGTCGTCAGGGGCGAGGAGGACTTTCGGGCAACCGGCCTCTTCTTCCGGCTCGCAAAACGCATCCCGGACTACCGTTTCGTGCTCCTCGTGGCGCCGGGCGCGCTGAGCGACGAAAAGACCGCGACGCTGAGGTTCCGGTGCGAGGAGAAGGACGACAAGTCGGCGGTCGTCGAATGCGCCGACGAGGACGAGATCGCCCAGTGGATCGGGCGTGCGGGGGTTTTCCTTCAGGGCGAAGCTCCGGTCGAGCCGGCCGAGATGGGTGTCTCGGTCGTTCGCGCCCTCGCGGCCGGCTGCCATGTCGTCGCGCCCCGCCGCGAGCCGGCGATTTTCTGCCTCGACGACATCAGGGCGACCTACGAGACCGAGGACGATGCTGCCTGGCTGATTGCGCAATCGATGGATTGGGACACTGCCCGTTGGGAGGCGGCCGAGCGCGCGGCCGTCGAGCGGGCCTTCCGCCGGTTCGCCGACAGTGTGGTCTACCGTCCGGTGTTGGAAAGCTGGCTCGGGCTCGCGGAAAAGGCGGGCGCCGGGGCGACAGGTGCGGGAGCGGGGGAAGCCGGAGGACAGGCATCCGGACCGGAAAATCCTGGCGATCCTTCAGCAACCCCGGTCGAGAGCGCCGCGTGACGCCGCACCGGTTTCTTTCTTGGTACCCGGACCCGCTCGCGACTGGCGCGAAACCATGCGCGGCGGCGGGCGGTATCTACTTCCGTAGACGCAAAAGCCGAAAGGGACACCGACGACTTAGCGCCTGATCTCTCTCAAATGTGCTCGAAAGCGAGCGGGAAGGTGCATGATGAAGATCGGAGTATTAGGGGCCGGCAATGGCGGCCAGGCATTCGCGGGCGGATTGACCCTGAAGGGCCACGATGTCCATCTCGCGGCGACCCCCGGACACGACACCCAGATCAAGATCCTCAAGACCTTTGGCGGCGTGACCGTCGACGGCATGACGGCGGCCGGCATCGATGGCGGCTTCGCGCCGATCAAGCAGATCGACACCGACGTCGGCGCGGCGGTCCGAGAGGCGGAGGTCCTCCTTCTGGCGGTTCCCGCCTATGCCCAGGAAACCTATTTCGACGCGATTGCCGAACAGGCACCCGACGGTCAGCTCGTCGTGATGGAACCGGGCAAGTTCGGTGCCTTGCGGCTGGCGGAAAGGATCCGGGAGGCGGGGCGCGACCCCAACGATCTCCTGATCGCGGAAACGAGTTCCTTCCTCTATGCGGCGAAGATCCGCGGCCTCGACCATATCTGGCTCCGCGGGGTGAAAAAGCAGTTGCCGCTGGCGGCCTATCCCGCCTGCCGCACCGCCGAGGCGCTCGACCGGCTGCGCGCGGTCCACGAACAATATGTCGCCGCGCCAAATGTGCTGGCGACTTCCATGGACGACGCATCCTATGCCCTCCATTCGGTCACGACGCTTCTGAACCTGTCCCGGCTGGAGGCGATGGGGCCCTATCGCACCAATCACTATGACATCACGCCGCAGACCGCTCGGATGGTGGAGGCCGTCGATGGAGAAAGATGCGCCGTCGCCGCCGCCTATGGCGTTGAAACCCACAGCATCTTGCAACAGCTGGAGGTCATGTACGGCCTTTCCGACGGGGGGCTGTACGAACGAATGACCTCGTCGACCGTGCATCGCGACCAGATGTCGCCCAATGGGGCGAACCACCGCTATATCACGGAAGAGGTTCCCTATGGCTTGGTTCCCCTGCTTCAGCTCGGCGCCGCTGCGGGCATGCGGATGCCGGCGACGGAAGCCGTGGTAACCCTGGCATCCGTCGTGACCGGCGAGGACTATCGTAAGACGGGGCGCAATCTTGCCGCGCTGGGCCTTGGCGCCCGGTCACCCGAGGAGATCGTCGCGATCTGTGAGGGGAAGACGCCGGTGCCTCAAATCGCCGCAGCCAGCGAATTTTCGAACCTGTCGTTCGCCGACGGAAGACCCGCCGCGGCGGGCCGGACCTGACAGGCGGGGAGGGGGGGCTTCTCGAGTGGAC
>CAYGKX010000213.1:0-7131 GCA_964350225.1 uncultured Rhodospirillaceae bacterium
CTTTTCCAGGATTGCGCCGAAATCGGATAGCGGCGATGCCGGGATTGTACCATTCGTCGCACGTCGCGCGTCTTTGCAACCCCGTCGCAACGCTGATGCCGCAATCCAACATGGGGCAACTCTAGTCGATCGGTGCTATGGGGGCGAGAGGCGGCCGTGGGCGCGGACGGCGAACCGCCGATGGTGTCCGCCACCCGCCGCCCCCCCCCCCCCCCCCCCCCCCCCCCCCCGGGCGGCCCAGAAAGAGCCGGGACCAAGGGAGATCGACCCCGCCCATGCGTATGACCCTCCGCGACTGGCTGCTGCTGCTCTTCCTGTCGATGTTGTGGGGCGGTTCCTTCTTCTTTGTCGCGGTCGCCGTCCGCGACCTGCCGCCGCTGACCGTCGTGATCTGTCGGACGAGCTTCGCCGCCCTGGCTCTCGCTCTCGTCCTCTGGATCCGCCGCGATGCGCCGCCCCTCACCCGGCCAGTGATCGTCGCTTTCCTGACGATGGGGCTCTTGAACAACGTCATCCCCTTCAGCCTCCTGTTCTGGGGGCAGACCTCCATTCCGAGCGGCCTCGCCTCTATCCTGATCGCGACAATGCCGATCTTCTCGATCGTCGTGGCCCATTTCGCGCTCGCCGACGAACGCATGGCGGCGAACAAGGTATGTGGCATCGGCTTCGGCTTTGCCGGGGTCGTCGTGCTCATGGGCGCCGATCTCTGGTCCGGGTTCGATGCCGCAACCGTCGGCATGCTGGCCTGCCTGGGCGCGGCCCTTTTCTACGGGTTCGCCAGCGTCTATGGCCGGCGCTTCCGGGCGATGAACCTGTCCCCCCTGCAGGTCGCCTCCGGGCAGCTTACCTCCAGCACGCTGATGATGATCCCCATCGTCGCCGCGATCGACGCGCCCTGGCAGTTGCCGATGCCCGGCCTGCCCGCGGCGGGGGCGGTGATCGGCCTCGCCCTTCTGTCCAGCGCGCTCGCCTATGTCGTCTATTTCCGGCTGCTCGGGGCGGTCGGCGCCGTGAATGTCTCGCTCGTCACCCTTCTGACCCCGGTCAGCGCAATCCTGCTCGGTACCCTCTTCCTGGGCGAAAGCCTCAAACCCCAGCATTATGCCGGCATGGCGCTGATCGCCGTCGGTCTCCTCGCCATCGACGGCCGACTGATCCGCCGTGCGAAGGGCAACCGGGGCTTGTCCGGATAGCCGGCGCTACTCGGAGGCCTTCATATTAGTTATTGCTAATATAAGAAATATCTAATATATTCCCGTCAAGTCAGTCGCAATTTCGGGACTCCGGTGGGAGTCCCAGGGAAAGGGTCCGAGAGCGGAAGCAAGAGAGCGGACCCTAGAGGACGGACCATGGAAAATTTCACCCCTGTCGCCGGGCTGATCGGCGGCCTCATGATCGGATTGGCCTCCTGGGGGTTGCTGATCCTCAGCGGACGGATCGCCGGTATCTCAGGCATTCTCGGTGGCCTGCTGCCGCCCTCCGGTGCGGCCGACGCGGCCTGGCGCTTCCTTTTTCTCGCGGGGCTCGTGGGCGGCGTGGCGATCCACATGCTGCTGATCGATCCGGCGGCGACCATCACCTTCGCCGGCGGCAGCAGCTGGCCTCTCCTCGTTGCGGGCGGACTTCTGGTCGGGTTCGGTACCCGGCTCGGCGGCGGTTGCACCAGCGGGCACGGCGTCTGCGGAATAGGTCGTCTGTCGAAACGTTCCATCGTCGCGACGATCGTCTTCATGGCCGCCGCAGTGGCCACCGTCTTCGTCGTCCGTCACGTGGTGGGAGGCTAGGCCATGACGCGCGCCCTCATAGCGCTGGGCACCGGGCTCCTTTTCGGCCTCGGCCTCGCCGTCTCCCGCATGGTCGACCCGGCCAAGGTGCTGGGCTTCCTCGACATCACCGGCAACTGGGACCCGACCCTCGCCTTCGTCATGGGCGGGGCGCTCCTGATCACCCTCCCGCTGACCCTGCCCACCCTGAAACGGTCGCGGCCGCTCCTCGACCGCGCCTTCTCCTTGCCGACCAAGACCAGGCTGGACCCCCGCCTCATCGGCGGGTCCACCCTTTTCGGTGTCGGCTGGGGACTGGTCGGCTACTGCCCGGGGCCGGCGATCAGTTCCTTGGCCTATGGCCGGCACGAGACCGTGATCTTCCTCGCCGCGCTGATCGTGGGGTCGCTCCTGACCAAACTGGTCCCGGACGCCGGCACCCCCGCGCCGGCTAGGGCGTGACCCGCCAGACCACGGCGTTGCGCACATCGGTGTCCTCGATCGCGCGGGTCGTCCGGACGGAATATTTCGCGATCGGCACGAGGCCTTCCCGGGGCAGGTAGGTCCGGTTCGGGTCGCCCATCAGGACGGTCGTGCCCTCCGCCGCGAGGCCGCGCAACCAGGCGAAGACCCGCTCCGACATCGGCTTCTCGTAGCAGACATCGCCGGCCAGGGCGACGTCCCAGCCGGGGTTCGCGCGACCCACGATATCCTCGACAACGATCTCGACCTCGACGCCATTCTCGGCGGCGTTCAGGGCGATGGCGGCGCCAGCATAGGGGTCGATCTCGTTGGCGGTCACTTGTGCCGCGCCGGCGCGGGCGCAGGCGATGGCCGACAGCCCGCCGCCGGAAGCGAAGTCGAGGACGCGCCTCCCGGCGACGATCCCGGTATTGTCCAGAACGTGTCGGGCGAGGGCCTGGCCGCCGGCCCAGGCGAAAGCCCAGAAGGGCGGCGGCAGCCCGAGGCGCTCCAGCTCGGCCTCCGTCGCCTCCCAGATCGGCGTGATCTCGCTCGCCGTGTAGAGGCGGATCTCCGGGACGAGAGGCGGAGCAAGGACCTCGGTATGGGCGCGGATGAAGGCGGCGGGGTCACGCGCCACGGAGGACGAGGTCCCCGAAAAGCCCGCCCAGGACGAGCCAGCCGAACAGTCGGTTCGACTTGAATTTGCGCAGGCAGTCGGCCGGATCGTCGATGTCGATGGTCACCATCTGCCAGACCGCCTGGAGGCCGGCGAGACCGAGGCCCGCATAGAAGGGCCATCCCAGACCGTCCATCCAGCCGACGACCGCGAAGAGGGCGATCGCCCCGCCGAAGAAGAAGACGAGCCAGCCCCGGGTGGCGTGGCCGAGGCGCAGCGCGGTCGACTTCACGCCGATCAGGACGTCGTCCTCCTTGTCCTGATGGGCATAGATCGTGTCGTAGCCCAGGGTCCAGAGGATGCCACCGACATAGAGGATGACGGGCGGCCAGCCGAGCGAGCCATTGACGGCCGCCCAGCCCATCAGGGCGCCCCAGTTGAAGGCGAGGCCCAGGAAGATCTGCGGCCAGTAGGTCACCCGTTTCATCAGCGGGTAGGTGAAGACCGTGATCAGGGACGCAGCCCCGACCGCGACGGCATACCAGTTGAAGGTCAGCAGGATGCCCAACCCCACCAGAAGCTGGAGCAGCAGGAAGGCGGCTGCCTGTTTGACCGAAACCTGGCCGCTGGGGATCGGCCGCGTGCGCGTCCGTTCCACCCTTCCGTCGAAATCCCGGTCGACGATGTCGTTGTAGGTACAGCCCGCGCCGCGCATGACGATGGCGCCGATGCCGAACATGGCGAAGAGGAACAGGATCCACAGGACGAAGCGCGGCTCCCAGGACCATTCCCCGATCCCCAGCATCGTACTCCACCAGCAGGGAAAGAGCAGAAGCCAGGTGCCGATCGGGCGATCGAGCCGCATCAGCCGGGCGTAGGGGCGGAGGGCGGCCGGCAGCCAGCGGTCGACCCAGCCGTCCGCGGGCATGTCCGTGCCGTCGATCAGGCCGGGCGTTCCGGGGCGGCTCTCGGTCTTGGCCGTGTCGGTCATGCGGGAAGACATCCTCGCTGCGGGTCGCTATCGCGGGCCACCTTCGGCCGGCGACGACGACACGGCACTTGCCCTTGGCGGCCCGGCCTTGTCAAGCTACGCCCGCGATGACCTACGAGGAATACAACAGCTTCTGCGCATCCCTGCCCGCGACCACCCATGTCGTCCAGTGGGGCGGCGCGCATGTCTGGAAGGTTGGCGGCAAGGTCTTCGCCATCGGCGGGTGGAGCGACGGAGAGGAGCCCTACATCACCTTCAAGACATCGCCGCTGTCCTACGACATCCTGAAGGAGCAGCCGGGCCTTAGGCCCGCACCCTATCTCGCCTCCCGCGGCATGAAATGGATCCAGCACTATGGCGCGCCGGGACTGACCGACGCGGAGCTGCGCGACTATCTTCGCGAATCCCACCGGCTCGTCGCCCAGGGCCTGTCGGGGAAACGCCGGCGCGAACTGGGTCTGGACCCGGCCTGAGACGAACGCCTCGACCATGACACGCTGCGATCCCGGTATCCGCCTCCACGTCGACGCCGACCTCGCCGCCGGCGCCGAGGTCGCGCTCTCCGCCGACCAGGCGCATTATCTCCGGAACGTCATGCGCCTCGGCCCCGGTGCCGCCGTCAAGCTGTTCAACGGGCGGGACGGGGAGTGGCGGGGCGAGGTCGTCGCCCTGGACAAGAAGCGCGGCATGGCGCGCGCCGAGGCACAGCTGCGGCCGCAGAAATCCGCGCCCGACCTCTGGCTCGTCTTCGCGCCGATCAAGCGGGCGCGGCTGGACTTCATCGCCCAGAAGGCGTCCGAACTGGGGGTCAGCGGCATCAGGCCGGTCATGACCCGATATACCGACGTCACGCGGGTCAACGACCAGCGCCTTCTCGCCAACGCCATCGAGGCGGCGGAGCAGTGCGCCCGGCTGGATGTTCCCGAAATCTTGCCCGCCGATCGGCTCGACCGTGTCCTCGACCGCTGGCCCGCCGGGCGCCGTCTGCTCCTCTGCGACGAGACGGCGACGCAGGTTCCGGAGCCCTGGGCCGTCCTCATCGGCCCCGAGGGCGGCTTCGCGCCGGAAGAACTCGTTCGGCTCCACAAGATGGAAGGTGTTGTCCGGGTCGGCCTCGGCGACCGCCTGCTGCGCGCCGACACGGCCGCGGTCGCCGCCCTCGCCTGCTGGCAGGCGATCCTGGGCGACTGGGCAGCTCCGTCGGACCCGGCACAGGGCGCCCGATAGGGCGCATGCATCGCCGATGGTTGCCAAGCCCGCTTCCAGCCCTTAAAGAGCCCCTCCATGTCCATCCCCGCCGCCGCCAACGCCGAGCCGATCGTCGGCAAAGCCCAGCTCGTCGAACACATCGCCCAGGGTGAGAAGCCCCGGGCCGATTGGCGTATCGGCACGGAACACGAGAAGTTCGCCTTTTCGTGGGAAGACTACCGCCCGCTGCCCTATGACGGCCCGAACGGTATCCGCGCGCTTCTCCAGGGGCTGGAACGCTTCGGCTGGGAACCGGTCAAGGAAGGCGAGACCGTCATCGGCCTGAAGAAGAAGGGGGCTTCCGTCAGTCTGGAGCCCGGCGGTCAGGTCGAATTGTCCGGCGCGCCGCTCGCGACCATCCACCAGACCTGCGACGAGGTGAACACGCACCTGGCGGAAGTGAAAGCGGTCACGGAGGATCTGGGCATCGGCCTGATCGGCCTCGGCTTCCAGCCCAAATGGTCGCGCGAGGATACGCCCTGGATGCCCAAGGGTCGCTACAAGATCATGCGCGACTACATGCCGAAGCGCGGCGACCTCGGCCTCGACATGATGCTGCGGACCTGCACGATCCAGGTGAACCTCGACTATTCCGACGAAGCCGACATGGTGCGGAAGTTCCGCGTTGGCCTCGCCCTGCAGCCGATCGCGACCGCCCTCTTCGCCAATTCGCCCTTCACCCTGGGCAAGCCGAACGGCTTTGTCAGCTACCGCAGCCATATCTGGACCGACACCGACCCCGATCGCACGGGCATGTTGCCGTTCGTCTTCGAGGACGGCTTCGGTTACGAGCGCTGGGTCGACTACATCCTCGATGTACCGATGTATTTCGTCTATCGGGATGGCAACTACATTGACGCGAGCGGCCAGTCCTTCCGCGACTTCATGGAGGGGCGCCTGCCGGCCCTGCCGGGTGAGACGCCGGTGATGAGCGACTGGGGCGACCACATGACGACGGTCTTCCCCGAAGTGCGCCTCAAGACGTTCCTCGAGATGCGTGGCGCGGACGGCGGCCCCTGGCGCAGCATCTGCGCGCTGCCCGCCTTCTGGGTCGGCCTCCTCTACGAGGGTTCGGCGCTCGACGCTGCATGGGACCTCGTCAAGGACTGGAGCCTGGAGGAGCATGCCTCCCTTCGCGCCGGGGTGCCGCGCCAGGGGCTCGCGCTGCCCTTCCGCGACGGGACTGTCCGGGACGTGGCATGCAGGGTCCTCGCCCTCTCCCGCGCCGGCCTGCGGGCCCGGGCCATGCACGACCGCGCCGGCGACGACGAGGGCGGTTTCCTGAACACATTGCAGGAAAATGCAGATGCCGGAATGACCCCGGCGGACTATCTGCTCGCCGACTACCGCGACCGCTGGGACGGCGATATCGACCGCATCTATCAGGAGTGCGCCTACTAGGACAGTCTTGCCCTGGGCGCCCGCCGCCAGGTCGAAACCATTCCGAAGAAAGGGTGCCCATGACCGCCGGACCGGACATTCGCCGCATGACGATGCAGGATCTCGCGCTCGCGCTCGACTGGGCGGCGGCGGAGGGCTGGAACCCGGGCCTCGACGACGCACCCTGCTTCCACGCGGCCGACCCCGACGGGTTCTTCATGGCCTATGTAGACGGGCAACCCGTCGCAAGCATCTCCGCCGTCACCTACAGCGAGAACTACGCCTTCATCGGCTGCTATATCGCACGGCCGGACCAACGAGGGCAGACCTCGGCGTTCCATGTCGCGCGCGCCGCGCTCGCCCATGTCGGCGGCCGGACGACCGGTATCGACGGGGTTGTCGAGCGGCAGGAGAACTACAGCGCCCTCGGCTTCGAATTCGCCCACCGCAACATCCGATACGGCGGCCGGCTGTCCTTCGAGGCGCCGGACGATGGGCGGCTGGCGCCGATCGACGAGACCCTGTTCGAAGTGCTGGAGGCCTATGACCGGCAGATGTTTCCGGCACCCCGCCCGGACTTCCTCCGCTGCTGGTTGACCGCGGGGGCGACGCGGCGCGGGATCGCCTGCCACGAGAAAGGGCGGGACGCGAATTATGGCGTGGATCGG
>CAYGKX010000214.1:0-7123 GCA_964350225.1 uncultured Rhodospirillaceae bacterium
TGAGAATTCCATCCGCCGCATGCTTGTCGGCGAAGAGCTTGGTGAAGGTCGCGAGGCCCGCACGGAAGACGCCGGAGGTCGGGAAGGCGGGGTCGGGTTCGAAGGTTGCGTAAGTCGAGATGTTGACGAAGGCGCCTCCGGTTCCCTGGCGCTGCATCACCGGCGTGACGAGCCGCGCGATGCGCACGACATTCAGGAGGTAGAAGTCCATGCCGAGATGCCAGTCGTCGTCGCTGAGCGCGAGCACCTCGCCCTTCGGCCCATGACCCGCGCTGCTGACCACGGCATCGATGCGGCCCCACGTGTCGACGACGGTGTCGACCAGTCGCCGGAGGTCGTCCACCTCAAGGTTGGAGCCGGTGACGCCGATGCCGCCCAGTTCCGTCCCAAGCGCCTCGCCCTTGCCGGAGGAGGACATCACCGCCACCCGGAAGCCATCCTCGGCCAGCCGCCGGGCCGCCCCTGCGCCCATCCCGCTGCCACCGCCGACGACGACGGCCACCTTCGCATCCGACATCTGCTTCTCCTTTCGAATTCATATGCTTCCGGATAGATATGGCACACTTGACGCGGCCGGGTCGCCTGTCCTATATCCCACCGGCGCCGGGCCTTTGGGCCCGGCAATTCGTTTTCCGAACAGCCGCGAAGACAGAGTTCGCGACCGAACCGCGAAAGGACCATCGTCATGGCCAGACGGTGCAGCATCACCGGCAAGGGGGTCCTCACGGGCAACAACGTGAGCCATTCCCATCGCAAGACGCGCCGCCGCTTTCTGCCGAACGTGCAGCAGGCGTCGCTCTTCAGCGACGTCCTCAACGAGCGCGTGAAGCTGAAGGTCAGCACCCAGGCGCTGCGCACGATCGAGCATAATGGCGGCCTCGACGCCTATCTGCTCGGCATGCCGAGCGGCAAGCTCGGTACCGAGGCGCTGCGTCTGAAGCGCCGGATCGAGAAGCGCAAGGCACAGGCCGCCGCCTGACGGCCCGGCCGCCGCCGAACGAGACGAAGGCCCGCCAATCGGCGGGCCTTTTTCGTTTGTCGGATGGGGGGAGGGCGCGCGCAACTGCGCAGAGGCCTCACTCCAGCGCAAAGAGCATCAGGATCGTCCGCTGCAGCGGGTTCCGGTTATCGTCCGAGAGAAGGTAGATCAAGGTCTCCCCGTCCGGACCGAGCCGGGTGGACGCCCCCTCGAAATTCTCGACGGTGAGCGGCGGTGCCCAGCGGGCGATTTCGAGCGGCGTCAGGCGCCTGTGCGGTGCGATATTCCGCCGGCGCAGCAGCGCGAGCCGCACGGCGTTGCCGCGACGGATGGTGTAATGGCGCTCCAGCACCAGGATGTCGCCCGACGGCATGAGGGTCAGCGCCGTGGGCCGGAAGCCCGGGGGGCGGACATAGGCAAAGGGTTCCCAATTGCCGTCGGCGCCGACCCAACCGGCCTGGGCGCCGGCGCCGCCGCGCACCCGTTCGGCCAGGATCATGAAATAGCCGCCGCCGACATGGGCGAGGGCCTCGACCCCGCCATTGCGCGGCGCGCGGGCGATTTCCCGCGGAACCGGAAAGCGTTGGGGCGGCTTGGAAAAGGGCGGCGCCGCGCGCGGATATATCCGGATGCGGTGCCGGCCCTCGAAGGCGACAACGATGCGGCCGTCCGGCAGGACGGCCATGGCCTCGGCGTCCCCCGCGCCTCCGCCGCGGCCGGGCAGCGCCTTGCCATCTGTGTCGATCAGCGCTCCCATCCGTGCGCCGCCCAGGGTCTTCAGCCGCCCGTCGCCATCGTAGGTCAGCGTCGCCTGGAGCCAGTAGCCCCGGTCGGAAACAGCCAGCAGACGGGACCCGTCTGCACTGATATGCAAGTCGGAGAAGCTGCCGAAACGCGGGTCGCGCGACGTCAGGATCAGCGCGCCGCGGAATTGCAGCGGTCCGACCCGGTCCCGCGCCGGCTGCTTGGGGTCGAGCGGCACGGGCTTCGCCTCGACCGGCACAGTGTCGGCTGCCCTCGCCACCCCGATCGTCGCAAGCGCGAGGCACACGAGGACAGGCGCAACCAGCACGCTCCGGAAGAGTCGGACGATTGGCTTGGCCGACGGAGGGGTTGTGTGCGCTTTCAAATCTTCGCGACCGGCTGGACTTCGGGCAGCCAACATGCATTTACCAGTGTGATGCCGTCCCGGACCGGAGGGGGAGTCTATCTCCGATCCAGCGGCGATGCGAGACATCATCCTAGACGCCTCGACGAGGCCACCCACAGGGAGAGTGAGGTCATGAAGATCGAACGCCGTGACGTCCTGAAGGGCGCCGCCAGCCTGCCGCTGGCCGCCGTGCTGGCGGATCCGCTGATTGCCCGCGCCGTTGCGCAGTCGCTGGAAACCGTCACGATCACGACGCCCAGCGGGCGCAAGGTCACGGGCTCCGTCGCCTGGCCCGAAGCGCAAAGCGCGCCGGCTGTGCTGCTGTTCCCGGAATGGTGGGGCCTGAACGACCAGATCAAGGCCGTCGCGGCCGAATTCGCCAAGATGGGCTATGTCGCCGTCGGCGTGGACCTCTATGACGGCAAGGTGGCGTCCGCGCCGCAGGAGGCGCTGGCCCTGATGCGGGCGGCCATGTCGAAGATGGACCAGGGGATCGAGACCTCGGCAGCCTGGGTCGACTGGGCGCGCAACAGCAAGCGCGTCAACGACAAGGTGGGCACGGTCGGCTGGTGCTTCGGCGGCGGATGGTCGCTCAACGCCTCCATCGCCCGGCCGGTCGATGCAACGGTGATCTACTATGGCAACGTCACGCGGACCGTCGACCAGCTCAAGAAGCTCAAGGGCCCGGTGATGGGGCACTTCGGCACCAAGGACAAGAACATCAACGAGAAGATGGTCAACGGCTTCGTCCAGAACATGGCCGCCGCCGGCAAGCCCCTGCAGGTCTACTGGTACGACGCGGACCACGCCTTCGCCAATCCGACGGGCAACCGATACAACGAACCGGCGGCAAAGGAATCCTGGGCACGGACGACGGCGTTCTTCAAGAAGAACCTCGGATAGCCTGCCCGGCCCGAGAGTAGAGAAGGGAGCGTCCCGGTCGGGGCGCTCCCTTTTTCCTGCCTTTACGGTATCGCGACCAGGCGTCCTTCGACCCTGGGCGCAACCGTCTTCTTGGCCTTCACGAATTCGATGACGGTGTTGGTGATCGCCGGTCCGTTGGCCTCGGTCACCACCTGCTTCAGGTCCCGGAACATGTCGTAGCCGTCGCCGCCGCCGGCGAGAAAGTCGTTCACGGCGAGGCGGTAGGTCTTTTCGGGGTCGACGGGGGCGTCGCCGATGGTCAGGGAGACGACACGTGCGCCGGGTTTCCGCCGCGTGTCGTAGCGCACCTTCATGCCGGCCACATGGGGGAAGCGTCCCTGCTCGCTGCCGGCGCGGCTGAGCCCGTGTTCCAGCGCGTCGAGGATGTGTTTCCCCTTCGCCTCGACGACGACGACGGTGTTGTTGAAGGGAAGTTCGGCGAGAATGTCCTTGGCGGTGAGTGCGTGGCCGGCCGGGTAGGTGCGATTGCCGCGGATGCCGCCCCCGTTCATGAGGGCCACGTCGGCATTGGTCGCGGCGAGGACGGCGTCTGCGATCAGGTTGCCGATCGCCGACTCCCGGGTCCGCACGGTCGAGGCGCGACTGTCCAGCGCGGTCGATGTATGGCCGATGACGCCGCCCAGCTGTTTCTCCATCGCCGCGACATAGCGGTCGACGACGGCCTTCACCGCCGGGTCGGGCGGCAGGTCGCGGACGGCGAGAAGGCTCCATTGCGGCACGACACCCACACGGCCGCCCCGTTTCGTCACCCCCAGATCGATCACGCCGAGATAGGTCGCGTCGCTGCCCGACTTGAGGACGAGGGTGGAGCCGATCAGGAACTGGACAGGCATGTGGTCGTGGCCGCCCAGGATCAGGTGGATGCCCCGGACGTTCCGGGCGAGAACGATGTCCTCGCTGAGGTTCAGGTGGGTCAGGGCGACGATGACCTCCGCCCCCTGGGCCCTGAGACGCGCAACGGCCGCACGGGCCGCCGGCAGATAGGGCGTGAAGCGTACCGGCGCGCCGCCCCGGATGTATTTCCGCGATTCCGGAGTCACGACGCCGAAGAAGCCGACCTTGAATTTGCCGATCTGCGCGACGGCCGTCGCCACCGCCGATCCGAAGGGTTTGCCGTCGTCGCCCAGGATGTTGGTCGCCAGCCACGGGAAGCGGGATTCCATCATCCGCTTCCGCAGCACGTCAGGCCCGTGGTCGAATTCGTGGTTGCCGAGGACGGCGACATTCATGCCCAGCATGTTGACCAGCTCGATCATGTGCCTGCCCTTGGTCAGGCTGGACAGGAGCGAGGGGGAGATCAGGTCGCCGCCGTGCGTGACGACCACCGGCCGCTTGAGGAGCGTCGCGGCCTCCCGCTGGCGCTTGATCAAGGTGGCGAGCTCCGCCATCCCGCCCCAGCCGCGGACTGGCAGGACGCGATAGCTGTCGTTGAAATGGAGGAAGCGGATGACGCCCCGCTTGTCCTCGGCCGCCGCATTGCCGGCGTCGAGGGTGAGGGAGGCGAGGGCGGCGAAAGTCAGCGGGCGAAGCCAGGCGCGCATGGGGTCTTCTCAGTCGGGGACAGGATGCGCCGAAGGATGTCGCCTGGGCGGGCGGCTGTCGAGGGGGAAGGGGGCCTGTGTGGCGGACTGTGCCCGCGCGCCGATCCTTCGACAGGCTCAGGATGAGAGAGTTGTGTTGCTTGGAGAAGCGTTACCTAGGCTGGGCCCATCTAGAACAGCATGAGCCACATCCTCTCATCCTGAGCCTGTCGAACTCTCATCCTGAGCCTGTCGAAGGATGCGATGACGGTTTCCGGCGCCGGATGCGGCACCCTTCAGGCAACGCGCCGGCGGCCGGGTCCCTGGGCGGCTTCGTCTTCCTCGAACAGTTCGGCAAGCTTTTCCATCATCGTGCCGCCCAGTTGTTCGGCGTCGACGATCGTCACGGCGCGGCGGTAATAGCGGGTCACGTCGTGGCCGATGCCGATGGCCAGGATCTGGACCGGGGAATAGCCCTCGATCCATTCGATGACCTCGCGCAGATGGCGTTCGAGATAGTTGCCCGGATTGACTGATAGGGTCGAATCGTCCACCGGTGCGCCGTCGGAGATGACCATCATGATTCGCCGCGATTCCGGCCGGCCGATCAGCCGGTTATGCGCCCACAAAAGGGCCTCGCCGTCGATATTCTCCTTGAGGATGCCCTCGCGCAGCATGAGGCCGAGATTCTTGCGCGCGCGGCGCCAGGGCTGGTCGGCGGATTTGTAGATGATATGGCGCAGGTCGTTCAGACGGCCGGGATTTGCCGGTTTGCCGTCGGCGAGCCATTTCTCCCGCGAGGCGCCGCCCTTCCAGGCCCGGGTCGTGAAGCCGAGGATCTCGACCTTGACGCCGCATCGCTCCAGCGTCCGGGCGAGGATGTCGGCGCTCATCGCGGCGACGGAGATCGGCCGGCCGCGCATCGACCCGGAATTGTCGATGAGGAGAGTGACAACGGTGTCGCGGAACTCCATGTCCCGCTCCTGCATGAAGGAGAGCGGGTCCATCGGGTTGGTGACGACGCGATCGAGGCGCGCGGTGTCGAGAACGCCTTCCTCCAGATCGAAGTCCCAGGACCGGTTTTGCTGGGCCATCAGGCGCCGCTGCAGCCGGTTGGCGAGCCGCGCGATCACGCCCTGCAAGTGGGACAACTGCTGGTCCAGGTTCTGGCGCAGCCGGGCCAACTCGTCCGGGTCGCACAGATCCTCTGCGGCGATGATCTCGTCATGGTCGTTGGAGAAGGCGTGATAGACATCCTCCTCGCGCCGGTTGCGCCCCCGGTCGTCGTGGCGTGGCGGCTCTCCGGGGCCGGCCGGCTCCTCGTCGCCCTGCTGGGCCATTTCGTCGGCATCGGCGCTGTCCGAGGCGCCCTCGGATTCCTCCGCGGCCTCGCTCTCCATGCTCTCGCTGTCGGCGGTGTCTTCGGCTTCGCTGTCCTGGGCTTCGCCGCCCTCGCTCTCGGCTTCCGCGCCTTGCTGCTGTTCCTCGTCCTCACCCTCGCTGTCCTGTTCGTCTGCCGTCTGATCGTCCTGGTCCTCGATGTTGAGGTCCTGGATGAGCTTGCGGACGATCTCCTGGAAGGCTTCCTGGTCGCGCAGAGACTTGCCGAGCTGCTGCAAATCCTTTCCGACCTTCTGGTCGAGCCAGGGACGGAAGGCGTCGACCATGCGGCGGGCGGAGGGAGGCGGGCCGTCGCCGGTGAAGGTTTCACGCGCAAGCAGGCCGATCACTTCCGGCAGGACGCTGTCGTCCCGTTCCGTGACATGTTCGTAGCCTTCCTCGCGGCACCGGGAATCGAGCGCGGCATAGAGGTTGGAGCGAACGCCGACCATGCGTTTCGCACCCAGCGATTCGCAGCGCGCCTGCTCGACCGCGTCGTAGATCGCCCGCGCGACATCGCCCCTGGGCATGCGCCGGCTGTGGGTCGCGCTGTCATGGTGGCGCAGGCGCAGGGCCAGGCCGTCCGCATGGCCGCGCAACTGGGACACCTCGTCGTGGGACATCTCGCGCGTCGGCATGGGCAGCCGCGCCTCGTTGCCCGCCATCGACGGCGCCTCCGGCGTGAAGGAAACCGACACGTCGGGCTTGCGCGAGATGGCGCGCATCGCCGCGCCCGTCAGCTGGCGAAAGTCCTCGACCGGATTGTCGCCCTTGGCCACGCGTCACCTCGCCTTCAGGACACCGTGACCTTGATCCCGGTCTCCGACAGCTCGCTGCCAATGCAGCGCTGATAATACTCGGCCACGATCGGGCGTTCGATCTCGTCGCACTTGTTGAGGAAGGTCACCCGGAAGGCATAGGCGAGATCGTTGAAGATCATCGCGTTCTCTGCCCAGGTGATGACCGTCCGGGGGGACATGACGGTCGAAACGTCGCCCGCCATGAAGCCGGCACGTGTCAGGTCGGCGACCGCGACCATGGCCGAGATCTTTTCCCGGCCCTCGTCGGTGTCGTAGCTCGGCACTTTCGCGAGCACGATCTTCACCTCCTCGTCGTGCGGCGGGTAGGTCAGGGTTGCCAGGCTGTTCC
>CAYGKX010000215.1:0-7111 GCA_964350225.1 uncultured Rhodospirillaceae bacterium
CGATTACTTTTTGCGGCAGCTTCCGACCCCGCCTGCGCGTGTCTACGCCTGGGGGCGCAGCCGGAACCCCGATGCGATCGACCTTACGCTGCGCCTCGCCCAACTACCTCACGGCGGAGAAGAAGAACTGGTCGGCGCGGCGGAGGTTTCGCCCGACGAAATCTATTCGATCTGCTGGACGTCCGGCACCGAAGCCAAGCCCAAGGGGGTTCCGCGCACCCACAACAACTGGCTGACCTCCGGCAAGGGGATCGTCATGGGCGGCGGATATCGCCGCGGTGATCGCCTGCTCAACCCGTTTCCGACCGTCAACATGGCCTCCATCGGTGGCATCTGGATGCCGTGGCTGGTCGTCGGCGGCACCTTCGTCCTGCACCATCCCTTCGATCTCGACGGGTTTCTCAACCAGATCCAGGCAGAGCGGGTCAACTACACCGTCGTCGCGCCCGCTCTCCTCAACCGGATCGCCCGGGACAAGGACCTCCTTGCGTCTCTCGACCTGAGCGAACTGGACGGTGTCGGCACCGGTTCCGCGCCCCCGGATGCGTGGATGATGAAGGTTTTCGAAAGCGAGTTCGGCGTCACCGTGACGAACTATTTCGGTTCCAACGAAGGCGTGTCGCTTACGTCGGGCATCGACGACGTGGCCGACCCCGAGATTCGCGCCCGGTTCTTTCCCCGTGCCGGACGCAAGCAGTTCGACTGGCGCAACCTTGCCATGAACTGGAGCGAAACGAAGCTTCTGGACGTCGAGACTGGCGGCGAGATCGATGAACCGGGCAAGGCCGGAGAGTTGTTCATCCGCGGGCCATCCGTCTTTCCGGGCTATTATCGCGACGGGACCGTCGATCGCGGCGTCTTCGACGCCGAGGGGTATTACCCGTCAGGCGACCTGTTCGAGATTGCCGGGGACGAGGCCGGTCTCCGCTACTACCGGTTCGTCGGGCGAAAGCGCGAAATCATCATCCGCGGCGGCATGAACATCTCGCCTGTGGAACTCGATACAGTGCTTTCGAAGCATCCGCTGCTGAAGGACGCCGCGGTCGCCGGGTACCCGGACCCCGAACTTGGCGAGCGGATCTGTGCTTTCGTCGTGCCGGCGGATGGAGCGGAAGTCGACCTGGGCGCCATCACAGAGTTTCTCACCGCCCAGGGCCTGGCACGCTACAAGTTGCCGGAACGTCTGGCGATCATGGCCGTGTTGCCGCGCAACCCGCTGAACAAGATTGTCCGGAGCGAGCTTGCGGCGCCCGAACCGGGGTAGGGCGGAGCCGTTGTCGGGAGCAGGCAAGTTCTAGGGCGCGCGGACGGTGCCGCTGGCAACCAGAACGTCGATCGCGGCCTCCGAATAGCCGAGTTCCCGCAAGATATCCTTCGAATGCGCGCCGAGCGCCGGGGCCGCGGCTGTCGCCGTCGCTCCCGTTGCGCCTGACCGGATGGGAGGCTTGGCGACCGGGACCGGCTTCGGAACATCTTCCGCCACGATCTCCGCAAAGAAGTCGCGGCCCGCGACCGTCGGGTGCGACATGACGTCGATGGGGGCGACGATCGGTGCGGAAGGAAGTCCTGCCGCTTCGAGCGCCTCGAGACATTCGGCCGTCGTCCGGGTACGGCACCAGGCAGCGACGGCGCCGCTCAGCTCGTCGCCATGCTCGCCGCGCTTCTCGTCGGTGGCAAAGCGGTTGTCGTCCTTCCATTCGGGGTGTCCGACAACATCTGCGATCCGGCGGAACATGGAATTGCCCACGACCTGTATCAGCACATGACCGTCCTTCGTGGCGTAGCTGTCCGCCGGACCCGCGAGCTGAGAGCGGTTGCCGGTGCCCCGCCGGTCGACCCCGGTGACGGCGGCCTCGATAAGGGACGAGTTCATGATCGACAGGGCCGTGTGGAGAAGCGATGTCCGCACGTGATCCCCCGACCCGGTGCGTTCGCGGTTCAACAGCGACATGGCGACACCGAAGGCGGAAAGGGCGGCGGTCGAGAAATCGACATAATGCGCATAGGCCTTGCGGGGACCGTTCGCGTCCCCCGTCATTTCCATCGCCCCGGACAGGGCCTGGCCGATACCGTCGAAGCCCGGCTTGTCGGACAGGCTATCGCTGCCGCCATATGCATTGCAGGTACACAGAATGATGTCCGGCTTTATGGCGGTCAGGGTCGCGTAATCGAGGCCAAGCGCCTTGAGTATCCGATCCGGATAGTTGGCAATCACGACGTCGGCCTTGCGGATCAGGTCCACCATGACGGCGCGGCCTTCATCTCCGGAGGTGTCGAGCGCGAGGCTCCGCTTGTTCCGATTCACCTGCAGGTACATTGCGCCATCGGCGCCGGGTGCTTCGCTGAGCGGTACGAGATAGCGGTCGTTGGCGCCCTGCGGTCTCTCCACCCGGATGACGTCTGCACCGAAATCGGCCAGAAGCGCGGCGCAGAACGGCCCCGCGATGAAGTGGCCGAAATCCAGCACTTTGACACCGTCCAGGACCGCTTTCATGTTTCCCCTCTTTCCGCCGATGCGATTCTGAACTTGCACAATTGAACTAACTGTGCAACTGCTTTCGCACAACGCTAATCAACGAAACGAACGACCGGGAGGAAGTCATGAAGCGAGCATTGGCGACGATTGGCACCGCGGCCACCGTCCTGGCCGCCACCCAGTTTGCGGTGACGGCGGAAGCCAAGGATGTGCGTTTCGGCGTGTTCTTCAGCGAGCGCGCCAATGTGGTTCAGAAGGTTCTCATTCCCTGGGCCAAGTGGTGGGAGGAGAAATCGGGCGGCGCCGTGAAGGTGAAGTTCTTCTTCGGCGGTACCCTCGGGCGCAATCCCCGCGAACAGTACAAGCTGGTGCGCTCCGGCATCATGGACATCGGCTTCGTCGTGCCCAGCTATACACCGGGCACCTTCCCGGACTTCGACCTGTTCCAGGCGCCCAACAAGGCGCGCAGCGCGACCGAAGGGTCCTACGCGACCTGGCAGCTCTACAAGGCCGGCCTGATCCGCAATCTCGACAAGATCGAAGTGCTGGGCGTGTTCACCACCGGCGCCTACTCGATTCACACGGTCAAACCGGTCCGGAAGATCGCGGACCTGAAGGGAATGAAGCTTCGGGCCGGCGGTCGCGTCCAGAACCGCATCGTGACGGCCCTCGGCGCGACGCCGGTCGGCATGCGCGTCACCAAGATCGCCGAGAACATCTCCCGCGGACTCCTCGACGGCTCGGTCTCCGAATGGAACGCGGCCCAGACCTTCAAGATCCTCAAGGTCACCAAGAGCCATTATGAGACCTCGCTGGGCGTCCTGCCGATCATGGTCGTGATGAACAAGAAGACGTTCGCGTCTTTGCCCGATGCCGCCAAGAAGCTGGTCCCGGAAGGCGTCGCGCTGATGGCGAAGCTGCAGGGCGCGGCATCGGACGCGGCGACGGCGGCCGCGATTGCCAAGGTCAAGGCGGCGAAGGACGAGCTCTATACCGTGCCGTCGGCCGCCGACATCGCGGTGATGGAGAAGGCCTTTGCCGGCATCAATGCCGATCTGCGCAAGGCCGTGGGCGAGGAGCGCTGGAAGGCTTACGAGAAAGCCCTGAAGGACGTGCGCGCGGCCAAATAGGCCTCAGACAGGCTCGGACGGGCGGTTTATCCCTCGGGGGGTGAGCCGTCCGTCCGCCGAAGCGCCCTCCCAGCCCTTCATCCAAACAGCTGGCGGTCCTTTTCGATGGCGAATGACAACACGCCGGAAGTCTCGTCGCCTTTGGGCCGGCAGAAACCCCTCGCGACGCTTCACCGGATCATCACGCGGACCGCCGCGATCGCGGCGATGGTCGGGCTGTTCCTGGTCGCACTGATAACGGTATTCGACGTTCTGATGCGCTGGTTCCTCTCGCAACCCATCCATGGTGCGATGGACATCGCGGGGACGGCCATCATTCTCATCGCTGCCGCTTCCTTCGTGGCGGGATCGAGCGCTGCCGCCCATGTCTCCCTCCCTGTCCTCGGCTATCTGCTCGGACCGCGGGCAAGAAAGTTCTTTGACTGGCTCGGCGCGCTGTCGCTGACCGTCTTCATGGGCGCGATGGCCTATTACCTGCTTGTTCACAGCAATGAAATGGCCGAGGAAAATCGCCAGCTCTCGGTCCTGGGGTGGCCGATCGCCCCCTGGTGGTATGGCGCCACCTTCCTGATTGCCCTGAGCGCACTGGCGCATCTGATCGAACTCTTCATGCCGGATCGGGAGCGGGCCGAGAATGCCTGACCGTCCCGTCGCGCGCCCCCGCCACCCCACTGTCCACGAGGTTCGCTAGTGGATCTCGTCACCATCGGCATCCTCTCGTTCGGACTTCTGTTCGTCCTGATCGCGCTGCACATTCCCATCGGCGTCGCCATGGGCCTGGCCGGGATCATCGGTGTCGCGTTCGCCATCGACCTGAACGCCGCCCTGTCCCTCCTGTCGTCCCAGCCGTCCTCGACCTTCAGCAATCGCGACCTCATCATTCTGCCGCTGTTCATCCTGATGGGATCATTCGCGAGCGCGGCGGGCTTGTCCCGCGATCTGTTCCGGCTGGTCTATGCCTTCCTGGGCCACCGGCCCGGCGGGCTGGCCTATGCGACCATCGGTGCCTGCGCCGGGTTTGGCGCCGTTTCCGGCTCTTCCCTCGCCACCGCGGCGACGATGACCAAGGTCGCCATGCCGGAAATGGTTGCGCGGAATTATTCGCGCCGGCTGGCGTCCGGCTCCATAGCGGCGGGTGGCACCCTCGGGATGCTCATCCCGCCATCGATCGTGATGGTCGTCTACGGTCACCTGACGGAACAGTTCGTCCTGACCCTGTTCACGGCGGCGCTGATCCCCGGTCTGATCGCCGTGCTGTTCCATTTCGCCGCGATCCGGACGATCGTCACCCTCGATCCTTCCGCGGGACCGGCCGGGCAGCGCGCGACCTGGCGGGAGCGCGGCGGGGAGATGCTGAAAAGCTGGCCGGTCGTGGGTCTCGTCGTCGTGGTCATGGGCGGCATTTACTCCGGTATCTTCACCGTCGAGGAATCCGCGTCCGTCGGCGCGCTCTTCACGTTCCTGATCTGGCTGTGGCGGACCGGCGGGCGGCTGCACGGACTGTTCGACATTCTGGTCGAGACAGGCAAGGCGACCGCGGTGATCTTCCTGATCGTCGTGGGCGCGTCGATCTTCACCTTCGCCCTGACCGCATCCACGGTGCCCGAAGCGCTGGTGACCTGGATCGGCAGTATGAAGATTGCGCCGATCCTGGTGATCTGCGCGATCCTCGTCATGTATCTGGTTCTCGGCGCGGTGTTCGAGACGATCTCGGCAATGGTGATTACCCTGCCATTCGTGTTCCCTCTGGTGACGGAGCTTGGCTACGATCCGATCTGGTGGGGCATTATCAATGTCATGGTGATCGAGATCGGCCTCATCACGCCGCCGATCGGCATGAATGTGTTCGTCCTGCACAAGATGGCGCCGGACCTGCCGCTGCGTACCGTCTTCGCAGGAACCGCGCCGTTCCTGGCCGCGGACATCCTGCGCCTCGGATTGCTGGTTGCCTTTCCGGGGATTGTCTTGTGGCTTCCGGCCTTCATCGGAGCGTCGGGGTAGGGCCCCGTCCGGATTACCCCTGCGCCGGCGCCCGAAAGCGGATATCGGACACCGACAGTCGATCGTCCGTCCGCGCGTCGACCAGACAGCTCTCTATCTCTGCGCCGCAGGGCCGGTGCCGCCAAACGGGATGAGCGGCGCCGTCCGGCGTCTCCCACCGCGCCGCCCATTCGGACACGGACAGAAACAGCGGAACCAGCGCGGCCGTCTCCTGCGTCGGCAGATAGTTGTAGCATCTCTGCTCGGGATCGTAGACGGGGCCGGACAGCAGACCGTATTCCGTCAGGGTCTTGAGCCGGTGGGCGAGAATGTTGGTCGCGATGCCCAGCCGGCTGGCCAGCCGGTCGAAGGAGTGAACCCCGAGCAGCACGCTCGCGAGGATCAGTCCGACCCAGCGATCGCCGATGATGAATGTCCGTTTGCCGAACAGGACGTCGCCGACGGCGGCTGCGGTGGTGTTGCCGGCCCAGCGGCGGGCGCGCCGGTTCAGATGAACGTCGGGCGTGTCGGTCCCCGTCTCCGCCAGCACCAGATCCGGCAGGGCGAGGGGAAGCTGGCACGTCGCGCAGGCCAGGACCGGGGTCACCGGCTGGTTCGTCTTCCGGTGGAAGAGGGCCGTCGGCAAAGTCGGCGGCGTGAGGGACCAGTCGACGCTCCATTTCCAGACGGCATAGGCGAACCGCTGGAGGTCGAGCCCCTTTGGTGTCAGCCGGTATTCGTATCGCGCCGGGTGCTCGCTGTAACAGACGCGCCGAAGGACGCCGTTGGCGGTCAATTCCTTGAGGCGCGCGCTGAGCGTCTGCCGGGTAATTCCGCTGCTGTCCCGGAACTGCTGAAAACGGCTCACCCCCAGGAAGCAATCGCGCAGGATCAGGACGGACCAGGGGTCGCCGAAGATGTTGTTGAAGCGCACGAGCGCCGCCGCAAGGGCGGCATGAACCGCCTCCGGGTCGCTTTCGGCGGTGGCGAGTTCGGGTATGGTCTGGGTTGGGTGCGGATCTGCTCGGGGGGGCAAGTGCGACTGTCCTCGGTGACGCTTTTCTGACGAAACCTTTTGCCCATGTCCCGGCTCGGCCTGTCAACCCGTCCAGTGGTTTCCCGAAAGCAGCTGATGCCTATGTCCGGGACGGAGGAGTTCAGGCGGTACCGGCCGAGACGATGAAGCTGACCATTGTCGTCGACGATCCGCCGATATTCAGCGTGGCGGCCGTCCGGGCGCCGTCCACCTGGTAACCGTCCGCCGTGCCGGTCACCTGCTTGTAGGAATCGACCAGCATCCGAACTCCGGTGGCACCGACGGGGTGGCCCCCGCCGATCAAGCCGCCGGACGGATTGACCGGCAGTTTACCGTCGCGCTGGATGGTGCCGTCCTCGATGGCTTTCCAGCTCTCGCCCGGTTCCGTCAGGCCGAAATGGTCTATGGCCATATACTCGGTGGTCGTAAAGCAGTCGTGGGTCTCGATCACGTCCAGGTCTTCCGGACCCTCGATGCCGGCGCGTGCGT
>CAYGKX010000216.1:0-7072 GCA_964350225.1 uncultured Rhodospirillaceae bacterium
GTAAATGATCACACCGCCATGATCCGTCAGTTCCACCCAGTCGCCATGGGCCCAGACGTTGGGATACTTGGCGTAATAGGCCTCGAAATACCGGCTGCCGTCGGGGTCGTTCCAGAAGCCGACCGGCATGGAGGGAAAGGGTTTGGTGCAAACCAGGTCGCCCTTCTCCCCGCGCACGGGCTTGCCGTCCTCGTCGAACACGTCGACCGCCATGCCGAGGCAGCGCTTCTGGATCTCGCCCTTGTAGACCGGGCTCGTCGGGTCGGCCCCGACCAGACAGGCCAAGAGGTCCGTGCCGCCGGAGACGGAGGCCAGATGCACGTCCGGTTTCACCTTCTCATAGACATAGTCGAAGCTTTCCGGCACCAGCGGAGAGCCGGTGGAGGAGATTGTCCGCACCGTCGCCAGGTCGTGGCTGTCGACCGGCGCGAGGCCCGCCTTGTTGCAGGCGTCGATATACTTCGCCGATGTGCCGAACAGCGCGAAGCCCACCTCGTCGGCATAGTTCCAGATGACATTGCCGTCCGGATGGAAGGGCGAGCCGTCATAGAGCGCGAGGACGATTTCGGAGGCGAGCGCGCTGGTCAGCCAGTTCCACATCATCCAGCCGCAGGTGGTGAAGTAGAAGGCGACGTCGCCCGGCTTCAGGTCCGCCATCAGCTGATGCTCTTTCAAGTGCATCAGAAGGGCGCCGCCGGTCGCGTGCACGATGCATTTCGGCACCCCGGTCGTGCCCGAGGAATACATGATGTAGACCGGGTGGTGAAACTCGACCCGCTCGAACTCGATCTCCCCCGCCTCGAAGGGCGCCAGGAAGTCGTCGAGGAGGACGGCGTCGCGCACGCCCGAAATGTCGGGCGCGGTCTCGGTGAAGGGTACGACGACGACCTGCTCGACCGTCGGCATTTCCGCGAGGATCGCCGGGAGCTTGTCGAGCGAGGGGTGGGTCTTGCCGGCGTAGTAGTATCCGTTGGCGGTGACGAGCACCTTCGGCTCGATCTGGCCGAAACGGTCGACCACGCCGCGTATTCCGAAGTCCGGCGAGCAGGAGGAGAAGGTCGCGCCGATCGCGGTCGCCCCCAGCATGGCGATCACCGTCTCCGGCATGTTGGGCATGTAGGCGGCCACCCGGTCGCCCTTTGTCACGCCCGCCGCCCGGAGGGCCTGGGCGAAACGGGACGCCGCGTCGTAAAGCTCCCGCCAGGTCATCGACCGCCTGACCTTGTCTTCGGCGCGGAAATGGATCGCGACGGTATCGTCGCGCTTGCGCAGCAGGTTCTCCGCCCAGTTGAGTGTCGCGTCGGGGAAAAAGCGGGCGCCGGGCATCTTGCCGGCGTCGACGAGGATGCGGCCTCCCTTGTCGCCGATGACGCCGCAGAAATCCCAGACCGTGTCCCAGAATTTCTCCTGCTCCTCGACCGACCATTGCCACAGGCCGTCGAAATCGGCGAGGTCCGTGCCCCAGCGCTGGTTCACATGGCCGATCAGGCGCGTCACGTTACTGGATGCGACGCGCTCCGGCGACGGCGTCCACAGCGGCTTGTCGGACACGGCGTTCCTCCGATGTCTTGTGTGCGGTTCCCTCTCTCTACCTACTGCGCAGCGGGGAAGGCTTCAAGCCGGAGGGCGGCTGCCGACCGGAGAGGACGGGCCCGACCGGCACGAGGCGGAGCCTACCAGTCCTTGAAGGGCCTCGTCGCGAGCGCGTTGTTGTAGTAGCGCTGGTCGTCAGTCACCTCGGCGCCCAGCCAGTCCGGCCGTTCGAAAGGGGCATCGGGCCGGGGCAGTTCGATCTCCGCAACGATCAGCCCGGCGTTCTCGCCCTCGAAGACATCGACCTCCCACAAGTCGCCACCGATCCGCACCTCGTGGCGCCGCTTCTCGATCAGCGCCCCGTCGCGCAGGGCGAACATGGCGTCGGCGTCGGCGACCGGGATGTCATACTCGAACTCGTCGCGGGTCATGCCCGGGACGGCCGACTTGATCGTCAGGGCCGCCCGCAGCCCGTCGCGTACCCGGACCCGCACGGAGGCCGTCTCGCCCCGGCTGAGATAGGCCTGGCGCAGATCGAACGACCGCACGACCGCGCCACGCCATCCGTCGCCGGTCACCAGGAATTTCCGCTCGATCTCGGTCGCCATGCCTGCTGGCCCCTTTCGTCTTGTCGCGTCGGCCGGGTCCGGCGGCGAAACCCCTGTCAGCCCCGTGGCGCCAGATAGGCGCGCATCGCCGTGCACAGAACGATCAGCCCGGCGATCGTCTCGATGGCGAAAGGCAACAGCGGCGCGAACAGCACGAGGACGGTTGCCGCCGGAAGCGCGTATCGGGCGGGCCCGGAAAAGCGGAACCGGTCGCGCACGAACCACAGACCCGCCAAATACAGCGCCACGGGAACGGCGACGGCATAGTGGCCGACGACCGGTGACAGTTTCGCGGCGCCGCTGCCGATGTCGACCATGACGGCGAAGCCCGCCCCGACGGCCGCACCCGACGCGAAAATGACAAAGTGGCCGTAGCCCCAGACCAGGGCCCGCGGGAGATCGTCGCTGTCGAGCTGCGGTTCCCTGGCGAAATAGAGCCACCACATCGCGAAGACGATGACGAGCGCGGACACAGCGATGTCGACCAGAGCGAGCGCCGACGCCGCGCTTTCGAGCGAGCGGAGCGCGATGGCCCCGGCGAGAAGGGTCTCGCCAAGCACGATGATGTTCAGAAGTCCGTAGCGTTCGACGATATGGTGCCGGTGCCAGCAGGTCTTCCGCTGCCGCTCCGCAATGACGGGTACGGCGAGTTCCAGTGCCGCGCCAAGGGCATAGAGACCGTAGCCCAGGAGGTGCGACTGCGGCACCAGCAGCGCCAACCCGATCCAGTAGACCTGGACCAGGGCGATGCCTGCCGCGTAGGTCAGCGCCGTTCGCCGACGGGCCGGGTCGTGATAGGCGGCACGCAGCCACAATGCGACCATCCCCGCGCGCATGATGACGAAGCCGATGACGACGAGGGTGAGATCGAACGACTTGAAGAGTGCCCCGACCCCGGCCGCCATCGTCAGGGCCCCCGCCATGATGACCATCGTCAGCAGGCGGAACAGCGTGTCGTCGTTGTCGTAGGCGGAGGCGAACCAGGTGTAGTTCATCCACGCCCACCAGATGGCGAAGAAAGCGAGCAGAAAGCGCGGGATCCCCTCTGCCGCATGAGCCTCGGCGACGGCGTGATGCAGCCCCAACGCCGCCGACGCGATGGCGATCACCGACACCAGATCGAACAGCAGCTCGAGCGGGGTCGCCGCCCGATGGCTATCGGCGGCGTCGCGGGGGTGAAGCGGACGGAGGAAACGCGGCATAGGGCACTGTGCGAACGTTACGGGACGGAAGTGGCGACTATAGGGATTTTCGCGCCGACGGTAACGTTGCGGATGCGGTCAATCCTCCGCCTTGCCCGCGGCGCGCTGCCGGGCCCGGCGGGCCTGCGCCTCGGCCATGCCGTCGAGGACGGCGCGGACATGGGGGTCGGCGGCGATGCCCCGCCAGTAGGCGCCAAGGGCAGTTTCGGGCGCGAAGGGGTCCGGCGGCCCGAGCGGCGCGCGGGCGCGCTCGGCGAAGAACAGCATGGTGGCGAGGGCACAGTCCGCCGTCGTCAGGTGGTCGCCGATGGCATAGGGCGTGCCGTCCCGGTGGCGACCGAGATAGGTCTCGACATACCCCAGCGCCGCGCGGACCGCGTCCCGGTCGGCCGACAGGGTTTCCGGATCCCCCCGCCCCGCGTCCGTATCTTCCTTCTTGGTGTGCTCGAAAAGGCGCTTGAGCGCGTCGGCAAGGTAGATGTCGACGATCTGGGCGAGGAGCCGCACCTGGGCCCGGCCTTCGGGACTGGCGGGTCGGAGGGGAGGGTCCGGGCGGGCGTCCTCGAGATACTCGAGGATGACCTGCGCCTCCGGCAGGACCGTTCCGTCGTCGAGCTCCAGCGCCGGGACGAGCCCGATGGGAGAGAGCGCACGGTAATCCGCCGACAGGGCACCGCCCGGCGGCGGCACCAGCGCAACGTCGAGCCCCTTGGCACGGATCGCCACGCGCACCCGGGCCGCATAGGGCGAATGGTCGAGATCGAAGAGCTTCATGGCCGTGCCGGTCCGGCTAGTTCCCGGGCCAGATCTTGACCTCCTTGTAATATTTGATGGCGCCCGGGTGATAGATCTGTCCCGGGAATTGCTGCGCCATGCGGGCCAGGTTCAGGCCCGCGAACAGGCCGGATTGCTTGATCAGCGCATCCCGTCCGCCATGGATCGCCTTGACCGTGTTGTAGACGAGATCGTCGCTCACGGTGGACGCGGTGACGAGCACAATGTCGAAAGCCATGACCCAGGTCGGCGATGCAACGCCGATTGCCTGCTTGCTGGGTTGCAATTCGAAAAGGTAGGTCATCGGGAAGACGGAGCCGCGGCGCGCATTGGCGACCGTGGAGTTCGTCAGCGGGACAACCCGGATGCTGGCCGCGACGGTTGGGTTCGAAGATGTCGTCGATCCGGTCTTCGCGGTCGCCGTGCCGCCCTTCGCCCCCCTGACGGTCGGCTGCGGCGCACCGACCTTGCGGGCCGTTTGCCGGGTCCGCGTCGTCGGGCTGGTTCGGCGGGTATGACGGGTTCGGCGGCCCCTCGTCTTCTTCGATTTCTTCGCCTTTGCCGCCGCGTCTGCCGCCGCGACCTTGGCGTTGAGGCTGGTCAGGCTCTCCCCGCCCAGTACCCAGATGGCGGCATCGACCTTGCCGTCGACGAAGGCCTGAAGACCGGCCTGGACGGTGGCGACGGGGACCGGTTTCACGTCGCTCGTATCCAGGTCCTCGCCCAGCAGGAGCGATTCGACCAGCAGCGCCGCCGTCTTGTCCTCGGTATAGCCGGTCGCCACCCGCTTGCCCTTCAGGTCCGACGAACGGCGGATGCCGGATCCGCTGCGGACCAGTATCAGGACGGTGATGGGGAGGAGCCGGGCCGCGACCCGCTGCGTCGGCTGGGCGTGATTGAGGAACTGTTCGTCGCCCTTGACGGCAGCATCCATCTCCTGGGTCGTGTAGACCCCGAATTGCAGGTTCTTCCCGAGGACCGGAGCCTTGTCCTGCGGATTGGGCGTGGTGGGGATGAGCGACCCGGCGCTGTCGCCCCCGCCGGAGCCACCCGTGTTCGGCTTCGCGGCGCCGGTGCCGGAGGTCGAGGTCGTCGTGCCGCCGGTACCCCCGGTCTTCGAACTTGCCGGCGTTGTGCCGGTGCCGGCTGCCCCCCCAGACCCTGATCCCGTAGATCCCGATCCCGTCCCCGACGTTTTGCTTCCGCCGCTGCCGCCCTGTGCCGCCTTCGCCTTGTCCTCGTCGGTCGTGCCGCCCAGAAGCTTGATGATACCGTCGCCGACGATGTGGGTCAGGGAGCCCCTCGGCCCGGTGGCGATGTTCGGTGTCTGGGTCTGGGCCACGGCCTCAGGCGCCAACAGGAAGGCGCCGAGGCAGAGCGAGCGCAGCAGATTAAGGCGTCTCATGGTCTTCCTTCCCGCGCCCGCCGATCGTCCGGGATCGCCGCCGCGTCTGGGTCCGGGTCGTCTCTTGGATAGCGAAATGTCATGAATACTTAGTTTCGCACTCTCCACGCCCGTGAACCAGAGCGAGCGGCCCGGGCATGGCGCGAGCCGGGGACGGGGACGGGGGACGGGGGAGAACGCGGTTCCCGCCGGTTACCCGCTTGACTAGATTGGGGTGTGGGACCGTCGCGCCTTCCGCGCGGCGCCCGGCGGAAGCGGTCCAATCGGGAAGGGAGGCTCGACGTGGCGAAACTCATTGGCGGGATCGGCGCCTCGCACACCCCGACCATCGGCTTTGCCAAGGACACGAACAAGGGGGAGGACCCGGCCTGGAAGCCGATCTTCGACGGCTTCGACCATGTCAAGCGATGGGTGCGGGAGCAGAAGATCGACAGCCTGTTCCTGATTTACAACGACCACATCTCGTCCTTCTTCTTCGACCACTACTCGGCCTTCGCGCTGGGCGTAGACGATATATATTACCCGGCCGACGAGGGCGGCGGGCCGCGCGCCGTGCCGCCGGTCAAGGGCAACGCGGCGCTCGCCCGCCATATCGCCGCGGCCTTCGTCGCCGACGAGTTCGACATGTCGGTCTTCCAGGGCAAGCCGCTGGACCATGGCTGTCTCTCGCCGCTCTCCATGATCGCGGACGACGACGGCGGCTGGCCGGGCAGCCTGGTGCCGCTACAGGTCGGCGTGTTGCAGTTCCCGATCCCCAACGCGAAACGCTGCTACCGGCTGGGCCAGTCGCTCAGGAAGGCGATCCAGAGCTTCCCGGACGACGACCTGCGGGTCGCGGTGATGGCGACCGGCGGCCTGTCGCATCAGGTTCACGGCGAGCGCTGCGGCTTCAACAATCCGGCCTGGGACGAGGAATTCCTCGATCTGCTGGAAACCGCGCCCCAGAAACTGGCCGATATGCGCCTCGCCGAGTATGCCGAAAAGGGCGGCTGGGAAGGGGCGGAAGTCATCATGTGGCTGATCATGCGGGGAGCGCTGTCGGACGATATCCGCCGGGTCCACCGGACGACCTACCTGCCGTCGATGACCAACATCGCAACCGCCATCTACGAGGATTTGGGCGAAGCGCCGGAGGCGGCGGAGATCGAGGCCTATCGCGACCACATGGCCTACGAGTTGGCCGGGGCGGAGAAGCTGGAGGGTACCTACCCCTTCACCCTGGAGCGAAGCCGCCGCGCCTACCGGATGAACGAGTTCCTGCACCAGCTCATCATCCCGGAGTTCCGCGAGCGCTTCCTCGCCGACATGGACGGGCTCGCCCTGGAACACGGCCTGACCGACGCGGAACGGGACATGATCCGGGGCCGGAAATGGATCGAGATGATCCGCTACGGGGTCATCTTCTTCCTCCTGGAAAAGATGGCCGCCGTCGTCGGCAAGTCGAACCCGGAACTCTATGCCAGCATGCGCGGCGAGGACCTGGAGACCTTCCAGAAAACCCGGAACGTCGCGATGCAGTACTCGGTGGCCGGCGGCGACCGGGCGAAGGA
>CAYGKX010000217.1:0-3201 GCA_964350225.1 uncultured Rhodospirillaceae bacterium
GGAAAGACAATTGCGAAGCTCGGACGGAAGCCCAACAGCATCAGGAAGTGTTACCTTGTCGATCGTCTCGAAAAGCAGCTGATGCGGATTGATCGAGAATCCGGGGGCGCTCGGTCGCACGAACGACTTGACGATGATGTCCGGCCGGCCAAGCCACGCTCCGGCCAAAGACGGCTGTCCTTCGAGATTCATCGCCCGTTGCGGTCGCGATAAAAGGAGATTCGGCAGGAGGATCTGATCGAATTCGGCGAACCGGGTCAGCCACTCCCCGACCGTTACGTCGCCTGGCAGGACCAGGAACTCGTCGGCATCCGCCAGCAGAAACCAGGTGATCGACGGATATTGAGCGGCGATCAACTCGAGTACGAACTGGTTGAGTGCGGGCCCTTTCTTCAACGTTTCGCGGCTGGCCATTTCGGCCGTGCAGTCGTGCCATTTGATGAGGCCGTTGTTCTGAAGTGCCTGCAGGAGTGCCTCGCTGCCGTCCGTCAGATCGTGGGTAACAATGAGGATCAGGTCGAAGCCGGCACGCCGATAATGCGCGACGACATCCAGCAGGTAGACGCCTTCGTCCTTCGCCCGGATGACGACGGCGGCGAAGTAGGAGGAACGGTCCATCGGCCGGCTGATCCCCGGATGGCTTCTTCGAGACGCCGCCGCTCAACCGCGTCCTGGAATGCGCGCTAGCGAAATGCCTCCGGTCCGGAGACGGCATTGCCTCAGCGTCTTAAGCGATGCCCCAACGACGTTGGAACTGGTACAGCTGGGTGGACTCGAACCACCGACCTCCGGAGCCACAATCCGGCGCTCTAACCAACTGAGCTACAGCTGCATCTGGCGGATTTTTTGCGAGCCGGACGCTATGCGCTTGTCCGGCCGTTTTCAAGCGACATGCGACGCCATCTTAACCCCGTTCGCCGAACGCCTTGGAGAAGCCGGCGCGCACAATAGACGGTGCCTGCGATAGCCTCTATTCACCTTTCATTAGGCATACTTGCCCGAAGGGACGAGCGCGACCGACCGCGCCTATCGCCGCATATGAAACGAGCCGGCCATTCCTATCTCGATCTGACGGCCCTTCCGGAGGTCGGCGCACACCTGCTGTCGCCACGGCCAACGTGGCTGTGGAACGCTGCGGATGCAACGCTTTTGTGGGCGAATGCCGCCGGTGCGGCCCTGCTGGGTGCGTCTTCGATCGAGCAAGCTTTGGAAGGCGGCGAATCGGCCTCGACCCTGGCCGACGCAGCATCTGTCGCGGAGGGCCTGCCGCCGACCGCGCCGGGCATGGCGAAGCTGCGGTTCGAACCCGGTGGCGAAACGCTTTGGTGCCTCGTCAGCCGGATCGAGTCGGGGGGGGAAAACGGCCTCCTCGCAGTTGCTGCCGACGAACGCGGCACGAACGATTCTCTGTCGCTACGGGCGGGACGGCTGGCGCAGGCGCTCGCGGCTGACGGCATGATCGTCGCCGTCGCAGCGGACGATGGCCGTATCATCGCCGCATCGCAGGGTCTGGGTGCGCTGCCGGACGGGGAAGCCGGAATCGGAACGCTGGTCGCGAAGGCCGATCCGGACGTGGCGCGGCCGGCCAAGCAGATCGCACGGTTCGGCCGCGAAAGGCGGCCGGCCGGGGCAGCGATCGCGGCGACGCCGGAGGGCGTCTTCCATCTGGTGATCGTCGGACCGCCGGTGTCAAAGGACGAAGCGCCACAGGTCATCGCCCCCCCTGCAACGGACACGGAGCCGGCGGACGAGAAGCCGGCGAAGGAGTCACAACAGCCGGCGAAGCGGTTCACTTTCCGAATCGGGACCGAGCGGCAATTCGTTGAGATATCTCCTGAATTCCACGAGATCATCGGTCACGATGCCGACGCGCTGATCGGCGAGGACTGGGACAATCTGGCGGGCAGGCTTGGCCTCGACACCAAGCAGACCGTGGCGCGCGCGCTCAGCCGCCGCGACACCTTCGCAAGCGTTCCGGTGGACTGGCCGACCGCGGATGGCGGCAGCGCATCACTCAGCCTGACCGCGATCCCCAGCTTCGGCCGCGGCGGCGCGTTCGAGGGCTTCACCGGCTTTGCGGTCCTCCGTGACCGCGCCAACGGCAAGAGCGAAGTCACCACACCCGAGCCTGCCGCCGCGAAGCCCGAGCCGCCGCGCGAGGAGGAAGGCTCGAACGTCGTCCGCCTTCCGTCGGCTGACAGGGCGCCGGCAGCTGCGCGATCCTCGCATCTCAACGGCGACGAACAGGATGCCTTTCGGCGGATCGCGGAAGCGCTGCGCTCCGTCACCCCGAAGGCGCCGGCCGAAACGAAGACGAAGCCGGAGCCACCGACACGCGTCACGCCTCCAGCGCCTATTGCGGCGACGGCACCGGACCGGATCTCGCGGCGTCTGCTCGACCGGGTGCCCACAGGACTCGCGGTCTTCCGCGGCCGTTCGCTTCTCTTTGCCAACCGGGCCTTCCTCGATCAACTCGGCTATGCCGATCTCAACGCGCTTGCCTCGGCCGGCGGCATCGACGGTCTGTTCGTCGAAGGCGCTGAACCGGGCGACAATGACGACGCGTCGCGCAGGATGCCGCTTCGCGCGGCCGACGGCACCGTGATCTCGCTCGAGGCCCGCCTGCATGTCGTGCCGTGGGACGAGCGGCCGGCGACGATGCTGTCGCTGCGCGGAGACGATCCCGCCCCGACAGCGGAACTGGCGAAGGATCAGACTTCCGCGCTGGCGCGGATCGATGAATTGGAGGCCGTTCTCGATACCGCGACCGATGGCATCCTAGTCGTCGATGAAGAAGGCCGGCTGCTGAACCTCAATCGAAGCGCCGAGGCGCTCTTCGGGATCGAGGCGACGGACATGCTCGGTCGTCCGTTCACCGAGCTTCTGGCGCCGGAGAGCCACAAATCGGCGATGGACTATCTCGACGGGCTGGCGCGAAACGGGCATCAGCCGATGACGGAACAACTCCCCCCAGGGGCGCTGCGAAAGCAATGGACGGTCTATCGCGCGGTCAAGAAGCGGCGATACTGACTATTCGGCCGCGGCTTGTGGCGTGCCAAGCCAGCCTTCGAGATCTGCAAGGGCCCGCCGGGAATGGGCCGCCTTCCGGTCCCGGCCCTTCAGGCGCCGCTTGCCCTCGACAGCGACAGGCGGGAATAGGCCGAAATTGACGTTCATCGGCTGGCAGGTCTCCGATGTCGC
>CAYGKX010000217.1:3211-4205 GCA_964350225.1 uncultured Rhodospirillaceae bacterium
TTATGTGGCCCAGGAGGGCGCCGAGGGCGGTGGTCGGGGGCGGCGGGACCGCCGCGGTACCGCGCGCTTCGGCCGCGGCGAACCGGCCGGCGAGGAGCCCGATGGCCGCGCTCTCGACATAGCCTTCAACGCCGGTGATCTGGCCCGCAAAGCGCAGCCGCGGCTGGCTTGTAAGCCGCAGCGCGTCGTCCAGGAGTCGCGGGCTGTTCAGAAAGGTGTTCCGGTGGATGCCTCCCAGCCGGGCGAAGGTGGCTTGCTCCAGGCCAGGGATCATACGAAAGACCTCGGCCTGCGCCCCGTGCTTCAGCTTCGTCTGGAAGCCAACGATGTTGTAGAGGGTGCCAAGTGCATTGTCCTGACGCAGCTGGACGACGGCATGGGGGCGGCGCCCGGTCCGGGGATCGGTCAGCCCGACAGGTTTCATCGGGCCGAAGCGCAGGGTGTCCCGGCCGCGCTCCGCCATCACCTCGATGGGCAGGCAGCCCTCGAAATAGGGCGTGTCGCGCTCCCACTCCCTGAACTCGGTCTTCTCGGCAGCCAGGAGCGCGTCGAGGAAGGCCCCGTATTGCACCTCGTCCATCGGACAGTTGATGTAGTCCTTTCCGGTACCGCCCGGCCCGGGCTTGTCATAGCGCGACTGGAACCACGCGACGTCCAGATCGATGCTGTCGAGATAGACGATGGGCGCGATGGCGTCGAAAAAGGCGAGGGCGTCCTCTCCTGTAAGCTCGAGGAGCGCCCGGGAAAGACCGGGCGAGGTGAGGGGGCCCGTCGCGACGATGACCGACGGCCAGTCGGTCCTGTCCAGGAACCCGAGATCCTCGACTTCTTCGCGCCGGATGTCGACAAGGGGCTCGCTTTCAAGCGCGGTCTGGACCGCATTGGAAAAATGCTCCCGGTCCACCGCGAGGGCGCCGCCCGCGGGCACCTTGTGCCGGTCCGCCATGGTCAGGATCAGGGATCCTGCCCGGCGCATCTCCTCATGCAGCAGGCC
>CAYGKX010000217.1:4215-7064 GCA_964350225.1 uncultured Rhodospirillaceae bacterium
ACCGGAAGGAATTCGAGCAGACGAGTTCCGCCAGCCCGTCGGTCTGGTGCGCGTCGGTCCCGCGCACCGGACGCATCTCGTGCAATACGACCGGCACACCGGCGCGGGCGATCTGCCAGGCCGCCTCGCTGCCGGCAAGGCCGCCGCCGATTACATGGATCGGAGTGGGGACGTCATTGGTCATACCGGTGCCGAAAATCTGCCTTGAACGCGTTTGCCATGGCATAGGCCAGCGAAATTGGCTAGGTCAATGGACGAAAGCGGCCCCGAAAGAGTCCGCGCCAGAGGTCCGCCCTGAAGGATATAGGCCGATCGACCATGAGTTCCGATACCGACGAGACTGACGATCTGCGAGGGGGACCGCTGTCCCACATCACCGTGCTCGATCTGACCCGGGTCCGGGCCGGGCCGACCTGTGTCCGGCAATTGGGCGACTGGGGGGCGGAGGTGATCAAGATCGAGGCGCCCGGCGGCGGTGCCGATTTCTCGCAGCGACCGGGCTCCGACTTCCAGAACCTGCACCGGAACAAGCGGGGCATCACCCTCAACCTGAAGTCGGAGGAAGGCGTCGAGCTGCTCAAGCACCTCGTCGAGCGGGCGGACGTCTTGGTCGAGAATTACCGGCCCGACGTGAAGCACAGGCTGGGCATCGACTACGAGACACTCCGTGCCGTCAACCCGCGCCTGGTCTATACCAGCATCTCCGGCTTTGGGGAGGACGGGCCCTATGCCCGGCGCCCCGGCGTCGACCAGATCGTGCAGGGCATGGGCGGCCTGATGTCGATCACCGGCCATCCGGAGACGGGGCCGACCCGCGTGGGCATCCCGGTTGCCGACCTTTCCGCCGGCATCCTCGCGGCCTTCGGTACCCTGCTCGCCCTCTACGAACGGGAACGGTCCGGGAAGGGGCAGTGGGTCAAGGCGTCGCTCCTGCAGGCCATGGCCTATATGCTCGATCTTCAGGCCGTCCGGTGGCTGGTCGACGGCCAGGTGCCCGGCCAGGCGGGCAACAACCACCCGACGACCGCGCCCATGGGGACCTTCAGGTCCCGCGACGGCCATATCAATGTCGCCCCGACCCCGGCGATGTGGGAGCGGTTCTGCCGGGCGATGGGTCTCGAAGACCTGCTCGCCGACCCGGATCTCGCCACCAATACCGGCCGCGCCGCCCGGCGCGAAGAAATCAATCGGCGGGTCGAGGCCTGCACGGTCGAGCGCGACAGCGCCTATTGGGTCGAGAAACTGAACGCCGACGGCATTCCCTGCGGGCCGATCAATCGGATCGACGAGGTCTTCGAGGACCCCCAGATGCGCCATCTCGGCGTCGCCCAGACCGTCTCCTCGAAGAAACTCGGCGATCTGACCCTCGTCGGCCAGCCGCTTCATCTCAGCCGGTCGGAAAGCGCGCTGCGGAGCGCCGCGCCCGAACCGGGCGAGCATAACGACGAGATCCTCGGCGAGCTCGGCCTTTCTGCCGAGGACATCGCCGGCCTGCGCGACCGCGGTGTCGTATAGGCATCCCGAAACCATTCCAACGACGAGCGAAGCGAATGAACGCGACCGAGAGCACCGACAAGGTCCTGACCCGAGTTGAGGGTGCCGTGCAGTGGTTGATCTTCAACCAGCCGGAAAAGCACAACGCCCTGTCCCTCGACATGACCGAAAAGGCTTTGGCTGTCGTCGAGGCGTTCGACCGGGACGACAGCCTGCGCGTGCTCATCCTGGCCGGGGCGGGGGAGAAGGCTTTCGTCTCGGGCGCCGACATCTCGGAGTTCGACAAGCACCGCCACAACGCCGAATCCGCCGAGACCTACCACCGCATCAGCAATGGCATGTTCGACGCCGTCCACGACTGCTCCAAACCAACCATCGCCCTCGTCAACGGCTACTGCTTCGGCGGCGGGGTCGCGCTCGCCGCGAGTTGCGACCTGCGCTACTGCTCGGACGACGCGATCTTCTCCGTACCGGCGGCAAAGCTCGGCATCGGCTATCGGCCTGCCTTCACCAAGCGGGTGCTCGACCTGGTCGGCCCGGCGGTCGCCAAGGAGATCCTCTTCTCCGCCCGTCGCTACAAGGCGCCCGAGGCACTGCAGATGGGGTTCGTCAACCGGATCTATCCGAAGGCGGACCTCGTGACGGAGGTGACCCAGATCGCCGAGACCATCGCCGGAAACGCGCCCCTGTCAGTCAAGACGGCTAAAGCAACGGTGAATCACTATCTCGCCGGGCCGGTCCCCTATGATGTCTCGTCCTGCGACGCAATGGTCGACAGGTGCTCCGACAGCGATGACTACGCCGAAGGCCGCCGCGCCTTCGCGGAAAAGCGCCCGCCGGTATTCAAGGGTCGGTGAGTCAGCGGTCGCGAATGTCGCCGTGCAAAATGAAATTCTGCTAAGCCGTTCGCGAGGCGCGACGCCCTTCGCGATGCTTGGCTACTTTCGGCCCCTCCCCTAGAGACAGTGCGATATGAGCGAGTGGATTGGCTTACTCAAGCCATCACGCTCACCCATTTTTCATAAACAAAGGCGATATATAGTAAAGAAATACATAACAATTTTTAGCATTCTGAAGACCTGTCTCTAAATCTATTTTCAGTAAGGACGAGTTAAGGTAAGTCCGATAACTAGTAGCTAATCAAAATATTCGGTCACGACCGGCCGAAAGAGCCGACCTCGGGGAAAGGTCGAGCTCATGTGTATTGGTTCGTCGCTGGACAACGGGGAGAACGTCCAATGAAACGCCGCACATCCGGTCTCCGCATCGCTCTTCTCACCTCGACTGCGTTGACGGCGTTCGCGCTGCTGTCGTCGCCGGAGGAAGCGCTGGCGGCCTGTCCCAACAATCCGGTC
>CAYGKX010000218.1:0-7056 GCA_964350225.1 uncultured Rhodospirillaceae bacterium
GAGGCGGTGACATGGGCGCCGGCCAAGGCCCTGTCCCTCACCGATCGGGCCGGGAGCCTGAAACCCGGACTGCCGGCGGACGTCACTGTCTTCACCGTCGACAGCGAAACGCGCGAGGTTGCCGACACCTACGAGAATTTCCAGCCGATCGACGCCCGGATCGCACCTGTCATGGCCTTCAAGAAGGGCGTCCGCTACGACAGCGACACGACCCTCTGCCAGGACGAAAAGAACTGGGTCCTCATGTTCGCCGAAGATCATGTGCCGGACGCCGCGCAGGGGCTGTCCCGGGGACAGCTCGATTTCCTGGCTGCGCTTCTGGCCGAACTTCGGGACTGGACCTGGTCCTATTCGCTGGAGGAACTGGATCTCGACAAGGCAACCGCGCTGCAGCACATGTTTCATCGCCTCGTGGCGCACACGTCCCTATCGTTGCGGGACGCCCTGAAGGCGACCTTCGACTGTTTCCTCGATAGCCCCTTTACCATGCAGATCGGCCTCTTCCTGCTGCAACTCGACCGGGATTTCGCCCTTCAGCGCCTGGAGGTTGTGACGGGTGGCAGCCGGATAGCCGCGTAGGAACCCGCATGACGGAAATTCAGATCAACGAGACCGACTGGGTTGTCCTGGACGGTATTGACCCCGGCGCCGCCAGCTTTCCTATCGAGGCGGAAGCGGCCGGCGTGAAGGTTCTCGTTTTCAGGACGAAGGACGGCTATCGCGGCTGCGAGCCGCTTTGTCCGCATCAGCATGTGCCGCTCCGGTCCGGCACGTTGATGAGCGGCGACACGATGCTGCGTTGCTCGCGGCACAATTTCATTTTTCGTCTGACAGACGGCGCTGGCGTGAACTGCGTCGGAATGAAGCTCAAGGTCTACGACGTGCGCGAACGGGCCGGTCGATTGGAGGTCGCCGTCCCGGGCTGATCAGGCGGCCTCGTCCGTCATCGCGCCCTTTGCCGCCTCTTCTCTGACGATGTCGCGTACATGATCGCGCAGCGCGATGAAACGTTCGTCCGAATGCATCTCGAAGGCGCGGGGCCGCGGCAGGTCGACATCGATGACCTCCCGCACCCTTCCGGGATGCGCGGTCATGACGATGGTCCGGTCGGCCAGATAGATGGCCTCGTCGATGTCGTGGGTAACCAGGAGGACGGTCTTCCGGTCCTGCTCCCACAACTCCAGAAGGAAATCCTGCATCAGCGAGCGGGTAAGGGCGTCGAGCGCGCCAAAGGGCTCGTCCATCAGAAGGGTGGACGGCTGAATCGCGAGCACGGCGGCGATTGCCGCGCGCTGGCGCATCCCACCGGACAGTTCCGCCGGTCGACGGTCGCGGAAACGGGTTAGGTTGGTGCGGCGCAGAAGCTCCTCGACCGTCTCGGAAAGGGGCGCTTTACGGGCATTGGCGCGCAATCTGAGGCCAAAGGCGATATTCTGAGCGACGGTCAGCCAGGGAAAGAGGGCGGTCTGCTGAAAGACGACGCCCCGGTCGGGCCCGGGACCGGAAACAGCGATGCCGCCGGCGTGGACCTGCCCGTCGGAGGGCGCCTCGAATCCGGCGACAAGGTTGAGGAGGGTCGATTTCCCGCAGCCGCTCGCGCCGACGATGGTGACGAACTCGCCATCCTCGATCGTGAGCGAGACGCCCGTCAGGGCCGTCACATCGCCCTGTTGGGTCGCGAACCGCTTGGCGACGCCGTCGAGATCAATTCTGGCCACTGAAGGTCTCCATCCGGTTCCAGGAGAGAAGGCGGTCGCGGACCATCACGACCAGCCGGTCGGACAGGAAACCCAGCAGGCCGATGCTCAGCATCGCGGCGATGACGACGTCGTTACGGTAGAACTGGTAGGCGTCGTTCAGGAGATAGCCCAGGCCCGATCGGACCGCGAGGATCTCCGCCACGACCACAAGAACCCAGGCTATTCCCATCGACAGGCGAACCCCGGTCATGATCGAGGGAAGGGCGCCGGGCAGGATGACGCGGGCGACCATCTCCCTCTCGTTCGCCCCCATCATTCGGGCCGCCTTGTAAAGGGTCACATCGATCTGGCGGACGCCATGCATCGTGTTGACGACTGTCGGGAAGAAGGCGCCCAGGCCGATCAGGAAAATCGCGGGCGCGTTGCCGATGCCGAAGAAAACCAGCGACAAGGGGACCCATGCGGTGACCGGGATGTTGCGAAGGACCTGGATCGAGGGGTCGAATACCCGCTCGAAAACCCGCGACAGGCCAATGAGCAGGCCCAGGACGATGCCGAGCGCGACGCCCCAGCCAAAACCGGCAAATACGCGCCAGGTGCTTGCGAAGGCATGGTCGAGCCAGGTGCCCGAATAACGGTCCGCGGCACCGGTGGCACCGGTGACGAGGTCGTACCAGACGACAGCGACATCGACCGGTCCCGGCAGCACGTTCTGGCGCAACCAGCCGAGTTCGACCGACGCTTGCCAGGCGAGAAACACGGCAAGGGGAAAGATCAGGTACTGGACGAGGCGCATGGTGCGTCGTACCGCCGGGTGCTGCTGCATGACGAATGGGGCGGGAACCAGCGCACGGCGCCCGCCCGTGCCGGCTTTACCAGCTGCTGAGTTCGGCGACGCTCTTTCCGCTGGCCTTCGACAGGAAGGTGAAATTCAGGACGCTGTCGATCTTCGGCGACAAGTCGGTCTTCATCCAGCCCAGACCGTTGAGCTGCTTGGCCATCGCCTTGAGGTCCGTGACATTGGTCCGGTAGTGGTAACGCAGCCACTTCCGTTCCGCCATCTCGATAACCGCCGGCGGGAAGCGCGAATATTTCTTTTCGAACGCAATCTGCTTGTCCATGTCGCCGATGAACATGTTCATGGCCTCGACATGGGACCCGACGATGCGCGCAACCAGATCGGGATTCTTCTCGATCAGACTGCGTTGCACGATGAAGCCGATCTCCTGCTTGCCGAAAGGACCGCCGAAGAGGTGCTTCACCAGTTTGGCGCCACTCTTTTCGATGGCGAGCGCGCCGAAGCCGGCGAGCGTCATGGCCAGGTCGACCTCGCCGCCCTGAAGCGCGCGAGGCTGGCTCGGGAAGGGAACGTTGACGATCTGGACATCCTTCGCCGGGTCGATGCCGATCAGGGTCAGATACTGCAGGAGCTTGGCATGCTGCATCGATCCCGTCGGCACGCCGATCTTGACCGGGCTCGTGGCCTTGCGCTTGAGGATCGCCGCCTTGACGTCGGCGTCTTTCGTTCCGCTTAGCGCGAAATCCTTCCCGGCGACCAGCACGTTGTACCCGCCGCCCCAGCCGGCGACCCAGACAACGTCAATCCCCTGGGAGATCGCACGGACGAGATGCTGCGCGGTGGTGTTCGCGATCTGCAGCTCGCCCTGATCGAGCGCGCGCAACGCCTCGGTACTGTCGCGGAAATTCTTGATCTCGTACTTGAGCTTAAACTTCTCTTGGACCAGCGGCAGGGTCGTCCGAAGCGCGCCAAGCGCACCGATTTGGATTCCATGCCTGACCGTGTCCTGCGCGGCGGCACCGGTCGCCTGTCCCATTCCGACGGCGACAGCCGCCGCGGCAACGAAATGCTTCATGGTTCCGAAGAACGTAGTCCGTCTCATCGCAAGCCCCCATTTCGACGCTGTTTTTGGATTTCAAACGAGTGTGAGACCGCATTTCCGATATGTCAATTAGGATAACAATGGAATTTTATTTGAAACTTGGTGTTCTCGTCGGTGTCCGGCTCCGCATCCGCTCCTGAAAGCACGCGGAGCACCTTTGCAGCCTGCGGGGTGCACGTCTGGGGGATATGCGCGTAGTCTCCCGCTTCGTTCGTAACGACCAGTTTGACGGAGTTCGTATGTCGGAAGATCTCGTTGGAAAAGTCGCCATCGTTACCGGGGCCAGCCGGGGTATCGGGCGGGAAACCGCGTTGAGGCTGGGCCGGATGGGAGCGACCGTCGCCGTCCATTACAACGGCTCGGCCGACAAGGCCCGGGAGGTTGCCGACGAGATCGAGGCTGGCGGCGCCGGCGGGGCCTTTGTCGTGCAGGCCGACCTTGGCAGCCGGGAGGGTCCGGAGCGGCTCTTCGAGGGCGTCGATGCGGCCCTGACCGACCGTTTCGGGTCGACCGAGATCGACATCCTGGTGAACAACGCCGGCACCGGGTCGCGCGCGGTTATCGAGGACGTGACCGAGGAAGAATTCGACCACATGCTGCAGGTCGATTTGCGCGCGCCCTTTTTCATCATCCAGCGCGCCGTTGCCCGGATGCGCGACCATGGCCGGATCATCAATGTGTCGTCGATGGGCACGCGCGCCGCCTTTCCCGAAATGGCGGCCTATGCGCCGGCCAAGGCGGGACTGGAAGCGCTGACCATGCTGCTCGCCGCCCATCTCGGTCCGCGCGGGATCACCGTCAACGCCGTCCTGCCGGGCGCGACCGCGACCGATATGCACCCCGGCGCCCAGGATCCGGAAATCAGCAAGCAGATCGCCCAGTCGATCGCGCTCCGCCGTGTCGGCCAGCCCGGGGACATCGCGGACGTGATCGCCTTTCTGGCCTCCGACGCGGGACGCTGGGTCACGGCCCAGAAGATCGACACGAGCGGCGGTCAGCGGATCTAGAGGGGTCGGTCGGCCGCCTGGTCAGCCGCCAGATCAGGCGGGCAATCAGCCGCCAAGGTAGGCCGAGACAACCCGCTCGTCGGAGGCGAGTTCGGCCGCCTTGCCCTCCAGCACGACCGCGCCCTGATCGAGGACATAGGCATATTCCGCGGTCTCCAGGGCCAGTTTGGCATTCTGCTCGACCAGCAGGACGGCGACGCCCCGGGCGCGGATCTTCTCGAACATCGCGAAGATCGCCTTGACCACCATCGGCGCGAGGCCGAGGGACGGCTCGTCCAGCAGGAGGAGCCGGGGGGCGGATATGAGCGCCCGGCCGATGCAGACCATCTGCTGCTCGCCGCCGGAAAGCGAGCCGGCGGGCTGGTCGCGGCGCTCCGCGACGATGGGGAAGAGGTCGACGATCTCGTCCAGCCGGGCCCGGAAATCCGCATCGCTCAGGGACAGGGCGCCGGCGCGAAGGTTCTCGGCGACGGACATGTCGCCGAAAAGCTGGCGACCCTCCGGCGCCTGGGCGACCCCTGCGCGGACAACCTTGTGCGCGGCCAATCCGCCGATGTCGCGCCCATCGAAGCGGATCGTGCCCCGCGTCGGCCGGTAGACGCCGGAGATGGCCCGGAGAAGGGTCGTCTTGCCGACCCCGTTCCGGCCCAGCACGGCAACCAGCCCGCCTTCGGGCACGGTTACCGATATGTCGTTGAGGATGGCGCGCGCGCCCAGCCGGACCTCCAGCTTCTCGACCGACAGGAGGCTCATGTGTCGTCCCCCAGATAGGCGGCCCGGACCGCCGGATCGTCGCGGATCGCGGCGGGCACGCCGTCGGCGATCTTCCGGCCGCTGTCGATGACGACGATACGTTCACAGACCCGCATCACCATCGGCATGTCGTGCTCGACGAGAAGGATTGTCAGACCCTCCGCGCGCAACTGCGCAATGCGGTCGGCAAGTTCCGCGGTCTCGCTGTTGTTCAGCCCGGCCGCCGGCTCGTCGAGCAGGAGAAGCTTGGGCGCAAGGGCGAGGGCACGGGCAATCTCGAGCAGCTTTTTCTGGCCGTAGGCGAGGTTGCCGGCCGGTTCGTCGGCATGGCGGAGGAGATCGAAGCGCTCAAGCGCAGCGAGGGTCGTCTCGGCGATCGCCTCGTCGCGTTGCCGGGACAACCAGGGGAAGAGCGCGCTCGCGACCGACGTGCCGTGGCGCCCGATGGCGCCAGCCGAGACGTTGTCGAAAACCGTGATGTCCGGGAAGATGCGGAGGTTCTGATAGGTCCGGGCGAGGCCGCGCCGGGCAATGCGCGCCGGGTCCATGCCCGTCACCATGCTGCCGTCGAAGCCGACCTCGCCCGAGGTCGGGCGGAGCGCACCGGCCACGCAGTTGAAGAGGGTCGTCTTGCCGGCGCCATTCGGGCCGATCAGCCCGACGAGTTCGCCCGGGGCGATCTCGAAGCTGACCTCGTCGACCGCCCGAAGACCTTGGAAATGCTTGCTCAGCCGGTCGACCCTGAGGAGCGGCGCGGCCGTCATGGCTCCGTCCGCCGGCGGGCCCAGGGGCTGCCCGGAGCGGCGCGCCGGAACCAGGCGAGGGCGCGTACCTCGCTCAGAAGGCCGCGCCGCAGGAAGAGGATCGAGAAGAAGAGGATCAGGCCGAACACGAGGGCGCGCAGGTGCCCGATGTCGCGCAACAGCTCCGGCACCAGGACCATCATGACCGCGCCGAGGGCGGCGCCCGGCAGGCTGCCGATGCCGCCGACGACGACGCCGGTCAGGACGAGCGCCGATTCGAGCAGGACGAAATTGTCCGGGCCGATGAATTGGTTGGTGTGGGCGTAGAGCACGCCCGCCGCGGCGATGATGGCCGCATGGGCGACGTAGATCTGGACCCTCAGCCAGCGGGTCGACAGGCCCATCGACCGGGCGCACGCCTCGTCCTCCCGCACCGCCCGGACGGCATTGCCGTAGAAGGAGTGGGTCAGCCGATGGACGACATAGAGGGCGATCAGGCAGATGACGGCGGTCACGAGATACAGGCCGAGCCAGTCGTCGATCGTGTAGCCGAAGATCTTCACCGCCGGAATGCCGCGATAGCCCATCGAGCCGCGGGTCAGCCCGTCCCAGTTGAGGACGGTGGTGTAGAAGCTGACCGCGAGCGCCATCGTCGCGACGGCGAAGAAGATGCTGGTCAGACGGACGAGGGCATAGCCCAGGACGAAGCCCACGGCGCTTGCCAGCACGACGGCGGCGGCGAGGTCGGCCAGGAAGCTCGTGCCGAAATTGACCGAGAGGATCGCGGCCGTATAGGCGCCCAGGCCGTAGAAGACGACGGTGTCGAGCGAGAGCAGCCCCGCCGTCCCCATCAGAAGATTGAGCGAGGACGTGAGGATGACGGTGATCAGGACGAGTTGCGCGATGCGGCCGTAATAGGCGCTGCCAAGGCCCGACAGGACGAGGGGCAGGA
>CAYGKX010000219.1:0-6788 GCA_964350225.1 uncultured Rhodospirillaceae bacterium
TCGACGCCTTCATCCCCGCGTCGCGCACCTTGCGGGACGGCCACAGGATCCAGGCGAAGACGACTGTCTCGTCTTCCGCGCATTTCACCGCCATCGGGAAGGACGTCACCTTGCCGTCGGGCACGTCGTCGCCCCAGCATTCGACCATTTTGAGGGCGCCGTGATCCTTGAACACGGTCCAGCCCTTTTCGGCCATATCCCTGTAGGCCTCGCGGTTGGCGGTGGGAACGGCGACGACAAACCCGTCGACATAGGACATGTGCGGCTCCTTCAGTTAGCGTGATAGGCGCGGTCGAGCGCCTCGATGTCGATCTTTTCCATGGCCATCAGAGCGCCCATCATCCGGTCGGAACGGGGGGCATCGCCCTTCATCAGCAACTCGCCGATCCGGGCGGGGACGATCTGCCAGGACACGCCGAACCGGTCGACGAGCCACCCGCACTGCATCGTCTTGCCGCCGTCGCCGAGGGCATCCCACAAGCGGTCGATTTCTGCCTGATCCTGGCAACGCACGAAGATCGACGCGGCTTCGGAGAAGTCGCCGCCCGGCCGTCCGTTCATGGCCTGATAGAGGGTCCCGTCCAGTTCGAACGCGAGAAAGGAGATCGCCCCAACCGGTCCTGGCCCCCAGTCGCCATAGCGCTGCTCGAAGAGGATCCGGGAATTGGGCAGTAGGGAGACATAGAAGGCGACGGCCTCTTCTGCCTGGCGGTCGAACCAGAGGCAGGTCGAAACCCGCGATGGGCAGGGTGGGGGCGGGTCAACCGGAGGCGGGTCCGCAGGGTGCTCGGTCATGGCGATGCCTTCCGGTCGGTCGTCTGGAAAATCGCGGCGAGGTAGGCGCGAAGGTGATCGAGGCTTTCCGCCGCCACCTTGGGCCCGCCCGTCGCCTTGGCGAGGACAAAGGCCCCCTGGATGACCGCCTGGGTGAAGAGGGCCAGGCTTTCCGGGGTCCAGGCGACGTCCTTCCCCCGTGCCTTCAATGCCTCCTGGATGTCGTCCTCGAGGGTTTGGGCGTGGCCGACGATGCTTCGCGCGCAGGCGTCCCGCACCTCCGGGTGGGTATCGTATGCCTCCTGCACGATGGTGCCGACGAGGCAGGTAAAGTCCGGCAGTTCGCCCTGCAACAGCGCGCGCCGGAAATCGACATAAGCAAGCAGACGTTCGGCGGGGTCGTCCGGTTCGTGATAGGGGGCTTCGGCGAACAGGGCCGAGGTCGTTTCCGACCAATAGTCCGCCGCCGCCACGGCAAGATCGTCCTTGCTGCGGAAATGGTGGAAGAAGGCGCCCTTGGTCACCCCTGCCGCGTCGCAGATATCCTGCACCGTCGTCGCGGAATAGCCCTTGGTGCGGATGACGGAAAGGGCGGCTTCGAGAAGCTTTGCCTTCGCGTCAGGGCGCGCCGATTTCTGGTTCGGTTCCTCGATCATGACAAGAAAATACCAACCGGTTGGTATGGAGTCAATCGAACTCCTTGGCCCCTGATGATCTCGGCCTTCTCTCCGAGGCTTCAGACGAGGATGAGTGCGGTGCGGATCATGAGATCGTCGAGGCTGTAACGCTCCCGCCACCAGGCGGAGATGTTCGCCGCAGATACCGCCTCGGGAAGGACATCCAGCGGTAGAAGCGTCGCGGCGTACCCGGCGGAGCGGAAGGCTTCGAGCATGTCGGGTGCCCGCAGGAAATTGATATGGGGGCCATAGCGCGCGCGATGCTGATCGGGCGTCAGGTCGTAGAGATGCCGAAAGGGCGCGGCCTTATCCAGATGATTGGAGAAATTGACAAGATGAAGCTGCCGGGCATCGGGCGACAGCACCTTGGCGAGGGCGGCGAGCGGGTCGGACGGGCGGCCTGCAGGGTCGGGGCGTGCGAGCGTGAGTGGATCGTCGAGGCGACGATCCGCGCCGGTGACCCGTCGGGCAGCATTGGAGGCCGGAAACCCGGTCAGCCCGCCGCGGAAATAGCCGCTCCGGTCGAAAAAGGCCGGAAGATCGACCGGCCCGGCCACCTCCCTCCCGGCCGCGTCCCTCCCGGCCACGTCCCTCTCGGCGCCCGGCAGGTGCCGGGCGGCTTCGAGCGCGGGCGCGACGCAGCGGTCGACGATCCTGGGGTGGGTGAAGAGGCTCGGGTCGAAGCCCGGGTCGATGCCGGCGAAATAGTGCGCGCCCCGAGCGACGAAATAGGGGCCGAGGCCGCCGAGCCGCCCACAGCCGACTTCGAGAATATCCGCGCCCTCGATCCCGAATGGGGCCCATCCCGCGCCTTCGGCCGCCCGCGCGACGCTGTCGAGGAACAGACGCGGCAGCCGCTCCACATTCCCGCTGCGCGGATCCGCCAGGACTTCCCATCGGGCGGCGGTCGCCCCCGCAAGCCCGGCGCGGCGTAGCAGCTTTGCCGCCACCAGCCCGGCCGGCATACGGCGGGCGGCGTTCAGTCGGGCGAGGAGACGGTGCATGGGGAGGCGTCCGGCCGGCCTAGCCGGCGGAAGCGCGGAGGGCCTGGTCGAGGTCCGCGATAATGTCCTCCACCGTCTCGATGCCGATCGACAGGCGGACGACTTCCGGGCCGGCGCCGGCTGAGACCTGCTGTTCTTCCGTGAGCTGCCGGTGGGTCGTCGAGGCGGGGTGGATGATCAGGGACCGGGTGTCGCCGATATTGGCGAGGAGACTGATGATCTCGACGCTGTCCACGACCTTCATGCCGGCCTCGAAACCGCCCCTGACGCCGAACGTAAAGACCGCGCCCGCCCCCTTGGGCATGAGCCGTTGTTGGAGCGCGTGATAGGGATCGGACGGAAGCCCGGCGTAGGATACCCAGTCGACCCGGTCGTGCTCGGCAAGGAATTCGGCGACCTTCAGGGCGTTGTCGCACTGGCGCTGCATGCGCAGGCCCAGGGTCTCGATGCCCTGGAGGGTGATCCAGGCGTTCATCGGCGCTTGGCTGGGACCGAGGTCGCGCAGGCCGACCGCATGGCCGTAGGTGGTGTAGGCCAGGTTGCCGAAGGTCTCGGCGAAGGTAAGGCCGTGATATTCGGGTGCTGGCCGGCCCAGGCTCGGGAATTTCTCGCCCTGGCCCAGCCAGTCGAACCGGCCGCTGTCGACGACCGCGCCGCCGACGGCGCTGCCCTGGCCGGAGAGGAACTTCGTGGTCGAATGGACGACGATGTCCGCGCCCCAGTCGAGCGGCCGGAAGAGGTAGGGGGTCGCCATCGTATTGTCGACGATGAGCGGGACCTGGATCTCATTCGCGACCGTCGCGATGGCCTCGATATCGACGACGACCCCGCCCGGGTTGGCCAGGCTCTCGACGAAGATGGCGCGGGTGTTCTCGGTTGCGGCATCGCGGAAGGCCGCCGGGTCGTCCGGGTCGACGAAGACCGCGTTCCAGCCGAATTTCCTGTAGCTGTGACGCATCTGGTTGATCGATCCGCCATAGAGCTTGGTCGCCGCGATCACCTCCAGCCCGGGGCTCATCAGCGGGAAGAGGGCGAGGATCTGCGCGGAATGGCCGGAGGCCGTGACGGTGCCGCCGACGCCGCCCTCGAGCGCCGCGACGCGTTCCTCCAGGACCGAGACGGTCGGATTGGTCAGCCGCGAATAGATGAAGCCGGGCTGCTGCAGGTTGAAGAGGGCGGCCGCGTGGTCGGCATTGTCGAAGACATAGGATGTGGTCTGGAAGATCGGCGTGCTGCGCGCGCCCGTCACAGGGTCGGGCGCGGCGCCGGCATGGACGGCCAGGGTATCGAAGCCGGGCTGGCGGGGCTGGTTCACGTCTCAGACCTTCCGTTTCTTGCTCGAGATGACGCCGGAATTGAAGCCGCCCCAGGAGAGCTCGCCATGAAGCCGCGTATATTCGATTTTGGGGCACCGGTTCATGACCACGTCGAGCCCGGCAGCCTCTGCGCGCGCCGCGGCCGTATCGTTGCGCACGCCGATCTGCATCCAGACGCTTTTTGCTCCGACCGCGATCGCCTCGTCGGTGATCGGCCCGGCGGCGTCAGAATTCCGGAAGATGTCGACCATGTCGACCGGAACGGGGATGTCCGAGAGGCTGGCGTGGACGGCCTCGCCCAGGATCTCGCCGCCGGTCTCTCGCGGGTTCACGGGCACGACGCGAAACCCCTTCTGCTGGAGATACTTCATGACGAAGTGGCTGGGGCGGTTCCAGTTGGAACTGGCGCCGACCATCGCGATCGTCCGGGTGCGCGCCAGAAGATCGCGAAGATGAGCATCTGTGTAGCTGTCGTGTTCCATGGCGCGGACAGTGCCGCGTCCCCCCGTGCTTTTCAAGCGGCTGCGCTCACCCGGCGAGCGTCGACCGCACCCGGGCAACGACCCCGGCCCAGTCGCCGGGGGTCGTCTGCCGGAAAAGGCGCAGGCTGCGGTACCAAGGCGAACGGTCCGTGCCGCGACCCCAGCGCCAGTCGGCGTGGTGGGCGAGGAGGAGGAAGGCCGGGCGGTCGAGGGCGCCCGCGAGGTGGGCGATGGCCGTGTCGGTGGTGATCAGAAGGTCGAGCCCGCCGAGGACCCGGGCCGTGACGCCGAAATCCGTCAGCGACGGCCCCAGGTCGAAGACGCCGTCGCCGGCTTCGTGCAGCAGGCGATCGGCCGCGGCCGAGCCTTTCTGCAGGCTGAAGAAGGTCGTCTCCGGCAGGTCCACGAGCGGCACGAGGTCGTCGAAGGCGCAGGCGCGCCAGCGGTTCTGGGGCTGCTGCGGATTGCCCGACCAGACGAGGCCGATCTTCCGGCCGGCGCCCGGCAAGGCGGGCAGGGCACCCGGGGGCGCGGAGAGATAGGGGAACCGATCCGGCACGGTTTCGACGGTCGTGCCGAAATAACGGGGCAGGCTCAGGCACGGCACGAGGACGTCGGCCGCGGGGGCGGCGCCGTAGGGAACAACCTTCGAGACGCCCTCGGCTGTCCGGGCGACGGGGATGAGGCCGGGGTGAACCTCCGCGATCACCTCAGCACCCCGTTCGGCGACGAGACGGGCATAGCGAAGATACTGGATCAGGTCGCCCTGGCCCTGTTCGGCGAACAGCCAGGCCCGCTTTCCCTCGATCGGCCCGCCGTCCCAGACGGGCAGCTCTTTCGGTCGCGGCCGCATGTCGGCCCGCCGCGTGCGACATTCCCAGGCGGCAAAGCCCTCCGGGTAGCGCTCGAGATGGAGAAGGCTCAGAGCCCGGTCGTAGCCGATCCGGGGGTCGTCCGGCGCCAGGGACTGGGCCCGGTCCAGCGACACGAGCGCTTCGTCAGGCCGGTTGGCGCCCCGCAGCGCACGGCCGTGCTGCCACTGGGCGGTCGCGTCGTCGGGCCGGTTCCGCACAAGACGGGCGAAGACCGTTTCCGCCGCATCGAAGCGCCCGAACGCGGCGAGCAGGCCCCCGAGATTGCCAAGGGCGTCGGCATGTTTCGGATCGATGGCGAGGGCGCGCCGATAGGCCCGCTCCGCCTCCGCCGCGTCGCCGCGCCTCTGGCAAACGGCGCCGATCCCGTTATGGGCGTCGGCGAAGTCGGGCCGCGCGATCAGGGCGCGCTCGAAGCGGGCAAAGGCCTCGGCCAGCTTGCCGGCGCCCTGAAAGGCGACGCCGAGCGCAAAGGCGCTGTCGGCCGCGTCGGGGTCGAGCTGCGCGGCGCGCTGCAGGCAGCCGATCGCCTTTTGCGGGTCGCCAAGCTGGTGATGGGCGACGCCGGCATAATGCCAGGCGCGGGCATTTGCCGGGTCATCGTCCAGAATTGCCTGATAGTCGCCGAGGGCGCCGCGGGCGTCCCCCGCGCCGTGCTTGGCGACAGCGGCAGCGAGACTGGCCGTCACCGCAACCGGGCCGCGAGGTCCGAGCGGACAGCGTCGACCCCCCCCGTCCAGTCTCCGGGCGATGACTGCCGGTAGAGGCGTGCACTGGGATACCACGGGCTGTCGGCACGGCTGGCCATCCAGCGCCAGTCCGGATAGGCGTGGAGGAGAACCCAGACCGGTTTGCCGAGGGCGCCGGCAAGATGCGCCATGGCCGTATCGACGGTGACGACGAGGTCGAGCTGTTCGACCAGTGCCGCGCTGGCCGCGAAGTCGGGCATCCGGGGCGCGAGATCGACGGCGCCGGCGTCGAGATAGGGGACCCGGTCGGCCGGCGCGGCGTCGGGCTGCATCAGGTAGAAATCGACACCCGGAATACCGAGAAGGGAGGCGCCGAGGGGAGGGGGCAGCGATTTGCGGCCGCTGCCCGACATCTTCGAACGTGTGCCGGGCACGAGGCCGACCTTGAACCGTCCTGGGCGGGACATCAGGACATGCTGGACGGTGGCGTGGCGCGCAGAGAGATAAGGCGGTGCAGGCAGATTGTCCGGACGGGCGCCGAGGATACGCGCGAGTTCGAGGAGCGGGATCTGGCAGTCGACCGGCGGCGGCGGGCGATTACGGACGAGGAGGATCTTCAGTCCTTCCAGGCTGCCGAACAGCCGGGTCAGGGGCTCCGGACATTCCAGGACGACCTTGGCCCCCCGCGCGACGAGCGGCGGGACAAAGCGCGCGAACTGGATCGCGTCGCCAAAGCCCTGTTCGGTATGGACCAGGATCGTGCGCCCGGCGGGATCGTCACCCGTCCATTCCGGCAGGCCGGTGTGGCGCGGCGGGTTGTCGGGCAGGCGGTAGCGCCATCGATAGGCGTCCCAGCCGCGTTCGTAGTCGCCCGCCATCAAGAGGGTCAGGGCGCGTCCGAACTGGCAGTCGACATCCGTCGGGGCAAGTGCCGCGGCCTTTTCGAAATACGGCAGGGCCGCCGTGACGTCGCC
>CAYGKX010000219.1:6798-7054 GCA_964350225.1 uncultured Rhodospirillaceae bacterium
CATGGCGGAGCGCCTTGCCGAGATTGCGCAGGTAGATGGGATCGTCCGGCGAGCGTTCGACGGCGCGGCGGTACAGATCGCGCGCTCCGGAAACATCGCCGCGCGCGAGCTTCAGGCTGCCGAGATTGTTGAGGGCGACGAGATGGTCGGGATTGGTCTCCAGGGTCTTTTTGTAGCAGGCCGCGGCCGCCGCCGGATCGCCGTCCTGTAGCAGGCAGCCGAGATTGGCGTTCGTGTCGGCGTGGTTTGGGTCGAT
>CAYGKX010000220.1:0-7038 GCA_964350225.1 uncultured Rhodospirillaceae bacterium
GCCTCGCGGATCACCGCGGCGCGGGCCCGGGCGTCGGCGTCCGGGTAATAGATATGGGCGTGATAGCCGGTGATGATCTGGGGGTCGCGCATGGCAGGTCCGGTTGGCAAGGGCGGGCAATGATACAAAGGCGGGGCGGCCGAAGCCACCCCGCCCCAGTGCGACCGCCCGGCGCGCCGCCGGTTGTTCCGGATCAGGCGGCTTTCTGCTCCGCGTCTTCGGAGCCCTTGAGCCAGGCCAGCATCGTGTCGGCGTCCGAAACCTCGAACGGGTCCGTCGGGCATTCGTCGTCGAAGCCGGGCTCGACGAACATCTTCTTGATCTCGCCATCGTCGACGAACATCGAATAGCGCCAGGAGCGCAGACCGAACCCAAGGTTATCCTTGCTCACCAGCATGCCCATCTTGCGCGTGAAGGCCCCGGAGCCGTCCGGCAGCATCGTCACCCTTTCGACGCCCTGATGCTTGCCCCACTGGAACATGACGAAGGCGTCGTTCACGGAGAGGCAGATCACCTCGTCCACGCCCTGCGCCTTGAACTCGTCGTAGAGCTCCTCGTAGCGCGGCAGGTGTGTCGAGGAACAGGTCGGCGTAAACGCGCCGGGCAGAGCGAACAGGACGACCTTCTTGCCCTTGAAGATGTCGTCGGAAGTCTGTTCCTGCCAGCGATAGGGGTTCGGGCCCTCGACGCTTTCGTCGCGGACGCGGGTCTTGAACGTGACGTTGGGAACGCGGGTGCGCATGCTGCAAATTCTCCTATATGGAACCGATGGTGGCCGTCTGGCTTACAGGCTTGTGGCCGGCTTGGCGCGCGGGCACCGCTACAGGTCCCCGCTGACACACACCCATATGGGAATTGCGAATTAGAATTCAACTAAACAAGGTCTAAATTTTTTGATTCAAATGGATTGTGGGAAAAACTGGTTCGTCACAAGGTCATGCCAGGGCGTTTCGCTCCCGGCCCCGTGAAAGCCCACATGCCCGCCCCTTTCGGTGAGTGCCGGAGTGAGCGCGGGCGTGCTCTTCCAATCGAAATTTCGCAGCGGTTCACGCGGGATCCAGGGATCGTCGTCGGCATGGACCACGAGACACGGTGTCCGGATCGCCCCGAGGAAGGGCAAAGCCGAGTGTGCCTCGTAATAATGATCCGCGGAGCGAAAGCCGTAGCGTGACGCGATATAGGTATCGTCGAATTCGTAGACCGTACGGACCCGCCGAAGCGCTGCCGCGTGCTCCACAGACGGCGGTTCCCGCATGTTGAAGACATCGCGCACCAGAAGGCGCAGCAAGTAGCGGATATAGGGGGCGTTGCGCCGCCGGTGAAAGGTCCGGGTCGTCGCCGCCAGATCGACCGGCGGGGACACCGCAACCGCGGCCTGCAGGGGCGACCGGCTCCCCTCCTCCCCGAGATACTTGAGCAGCATGTTCGCGCCGAGGGAATAGGCCATGCAGGCGAGCGGACGGGCGCGTCCAAGCTGGCGAAACAGGGATCGCAGGTCCTCGCTCCGCCCGGCGAGATACTGCTCCGAGCAATGCGGGATCGTCGGGCCCGCGGCACGCAGATTGAGCCGCAGCACCGCGAACCCGTGGTTCAGGAGGTGCCGGGCCGACGAGAGTACGTAATAGCTCTCCGAACAGCCCGTCATACCGTGAACGATAACGACGAGGGGCGCCAGGGGCCGTCCGGGAGCCTCGTGCAGCCAGCCGTGGAGCTTATCGCCGGTCCCGTCGTCGAGCGGGAACCACCGCCCGTCCGGCGGGGCGTCGATGAATTGGGGTGCCGGGCGGGCCAGAAAGTTCCTGATCGTCTGCAGATCCGCACCCAACCACGGCCGGCGCTGGCGAAACGGGGGCAGATCCCTATCCGGATGGTTGTCTTTCGGGGCCATGGGCTTAAGCGGGCCGTGCCGGATGTGCGCCGCGAGCGCACCGGCGTTGCGGCGGCCCCACGGAGGGGGTATCACAGCAGGGCAGGCGCGGAACCGCGCCGGCCGGCCCGGCCCCAGTATGCCGACCCGTACTCGACCGACTTGTCAGCGACCGACCCGCCCCCGACCAACCGACCAAGGGCCCCATGCTGCGCCGCCTCTTCAAATGGACCTTTCGGGGCCTCTTGATCGTGGTGCTTCTGGTCGTCGTCATCGTCGTCGGCGCCTTTTTCTGGCTACGTCAATCAGTCCCGGAACTGACCGCCCGCTACGAGCTGGCCGGGCTGGAGAAGCCTGTGTCGATCGTCCGGGACAAGAACGGCGTTCCCCATATTTATGCGCAGAGCGAACAGGACGCCTATTTCGCGATCGGTTTCGTCCATGCCCAGGATCGCCTCTTCCAGATGGTGATGCAGCGCCGCATCGCCCAGGGACGAGTGGCGGAGCTAGTCGGCTCCATGGGCCTTCGGGCCGACCGTTTCATGCGGACCCTCGGCCTTTACCGCCGGGCGAAAGCGAGCCTTTCGGCCCTGACCCCGGAAACCCGTTCCGCGCTCGAATCCTACGCCCGAGGGGTTAACGCATACCTTGCAGCGCGCAAGGAATTGCTGCCGCCGGAGTTCAACCTCCTCTTCCACAAGCCAGAGCCCTGGACGCCGGCGGACAGCGTCGTTTGGGGCAAACTCATGTCGCTCCAGCTCGCCACCAACTGGGGTAACGAACTGAGGCGCCTCGCGCTGATCCAGCGTATCGGCGCGGAGAAGGTTCGCGAACTGGAGCCCAAGGATCCGGCCTCGGCACCGGCGACCCATGCGGCCGTGAAAGGCCTCGGGCTCGACCGGCTGATCGCGGCCATTCCCTGGTCGATGGTCGGCACCGGGGCATCGAACGAATGGGCCGTGGCCGGCGGCCGGACGTCCGATGGCAAGCCGATCGTCGCGAACGACCCCCATCTCGGGATGACGGCGCCGACCATCTGGTACCTGATCCGGGTCGAGACACCGGCATGGAAACTCGCCGGCGCGACCGTTCCCGGCGTCCCCGCCCTGCTCATCGGCCATAACGAGCATATCGCCTGGGGTGTGACGACCCCCTATGTCGACACGTCCGATGTCTTCATCGAGAAGATCGACCCGGCAAACGCGCGGCGATACATGACGCCGGAGGGCCCTCGCCCCTTTGTCGAACGGACGGAGACAATCAAGGTCCGCTTCGGCGATCCGGTGACAATCACGATACGGGAAACGCGGAACGGGCCGGTCCTGACGGGCCTTCCCTTCGGCGGGCTGCCGCGGACCGGGGCCGGGCATGTCCTTGCGCTTCGCGCCGCCTGGTTGACCGACAGGGACACAACGGCGGATGCGATCTTCAGCCTCAACCGGGCGAAAGACTGGGCGGGCTTTCGGAAGGCCCTGCGCCGCTATATCGGGCCGAGCCAGAACTTCATCTTCGGGGCCGTGGACGGCACCATCGCCCATATAACGGCCGGCCGGATCCCGATCCGAAAAGCCGGCGACGGCCGACTGCCCGTGCCCGGTTGGGACGGCAAGCACGACTGGATCGGCTATATCCCCTTCGACTTCCTGCCCCAGGGCAGCGACCCGGCCAAAGGCTTCCTCGTCAATGCCAACAACCGGATCGTCGGGCCGGCCTACCCCTTCTTCCTGACGACAGGCTGGGGCGACCACTACCGGGCGACCCGGATCACCGAACGGCTGACAGCGACGCCGAAGTCGACGGTCGCGACGACCGAGGCGCTCCAGGCGGACATCCTGTCCCTACCCGCCCGCGCCGTCCTCCCCCTGCTTCTCACGACCGAACCGGCAGACGGGCGGGAGCGCACAGCGATCGCTCTCCTCAAGGCTTGGGACCACCGGATGGACCGCCACAAGCCGGAGCCTCTTATCTTCGCCGCCTGGATGTACGAACTCGGCCGCGCGCTCTTCGCCGACGAGTTGGGCGAACGTCTTGCCCGCCGGTACGCGAGCGATGTCGACGTCATCCTCAACGTCCTGAAGAACCACCCGGACTGGTGCGACGACAGCTTGACCGCGGCCCGTGAAACCTGTGCGGACCGTATTTCGGCGAGCCTAACCGCCGCCGTCGCCCGCCTTTCCGAAACCTATGGCGGGTCGCCCGCCGAATGGCGCTGGGGCCGCGCCCACCAGCTGAACGCCCGGCATGCCGTCTTCGGGTTCATCCCGCTCGTGCGCGACTTCACCAGCCTGCGGATCGAGACCGGCGGCAGCGGGCGGACCGTCAACAAGGCCACGCCGTCCGGCCGCGAGCCCAGACCCTTTGCCCAGGCGTCCGGCCCGGGTGTCAGGGCGATCATGCCACTGGGCAACCTGGCGAAATCCCGTTTCATCCTGGCCGGCGGCCCGTCGGGCAATCCCTATTCCCGCTTCTACGACAACCTTCTGGAGGCCTGGCGCGACGTCCGCTACATCGGACTTGCCGCCGACCGCGCCTCGGCCGAAAAGGAAGCGGCCGGCATCCTGACCCTCGTGCCCCGGACCGCGCCCGCCAAATGAGCCTGCCGACCGTCTCCCTCGCCGATATCGAGGCCGCCGCCAAGGTCATCCAGGGCGAGGTCGAGCGCACGCCGATGGCCTCGTCGCGGACCATCTCCGAATTATGCGGTTGTAGTGTCGTCCTGAAGTTCGAGAACCTGCAATACACCTCCAGCTTCAAGGAGCGCGGGGCCCTGAACCGGCTTCGTCAGCTGACCGAGACCGAACGCAAGGCGGGGGTCGTCGCGGCATCCGCGGGCAACCACGCGCAGGGGGTTGCCTACCACGCGCAGCGCGAGGGTATTCCTGCGATCATCGTCATGCCGCGCAACACGCCCTTCACCAAGGTGCGGGCCACCCAGCATTTCGGCGCCCATGTCGAACTGCACGGCGACGACCTGTCGGAGAGCGCGGCCCACGCCCGCGAGATTCAGGAAACCCGCGGCCTCGTCTACGTCCATCCCTATGACGACCCCGCGATCATCGCCGGCCAGGGCACCGTCGCACTGGAGATGCTGGAGGAGGATCCGGACCTCGAGACGCTTGTCGTGCCTGTCGGCGGCGGCGGCTTGATCTCCGGCATGGCGACGGCCGCCAAGGCGATCCGCCCGGGCATCGAGATCGTCGGTGTCGAGGCTGCGCTCTACCCCGCCATGTATCAGGTCCTGCGCGGCATGCTGCCGATGGCAGGGGGTGTCACCATCGCCGAGGGCATCGCGGTGAAGGAGCCCGGCGAGATCACCCGGGAGATCGTGCGCCGCCTGGTCGCCGACGTCGTCCTGGTTGGCGAACCCGCCATCGAAGAGGCCGTCCTGACGCTCTTGGAGATCGAGAAGACGGTCGTCGAGGGCGCGGGTGCAGCCGGCCTCGCGGCGGTCATGAGCGACAAGAAGCGCTTCAAGGGCAAGCGGGTCGGGATCGTCCTGTCCGGCGGCAATATCGACAGCCGCCTCCTCTCCTCGATCCTTATGCGCGGCCTGGTCCGGAATGGCCGCCTCGTCCGGATCCGGGTCGACATTTCCGACGCGCCCGGCCTGCTTGCCCGCGTCGCCCAGGTCATAGGCGACGCCGGCGGCAACATCGTCGAGGTCTACCACCAGCGCCTGTTTCACGACGTGCCACTGAAGATGGCGGAGCTCGACATCGTCGTCGAGACCCGCGACCAGGACCATGTCGACGCGATCCTTCGCCAGCTCAAGACCCGGGGAATGGTCGCGACCCTCCTGTCGACGGTGACGGGCTAGCCGCCCGGGAAACCGGGTTGCGTCCACCGTCGAAACGCCGTGTCATCGGCTGACAGCCACCGAAGGAGCCCACTGGATGACCGGCCTCTACAACGCGATCGCCCTCCAGACCGACACGGTCGACTGCAAGTTCGCCGCCGGCGACACGCCGGACTACGAGCCGAACCTGCGCCATCTCGAGCATATGATCGACATGGCCGTGCTGCACTCGATGGAGTATCCGCCGCGCCTCCTGGTGCTCTGCGAGGGGGCGATCCAGGGCTTTCCGGACGAGATCCACGATTGGGAGTCCGCGGACTATGCGCGGAGCGGCGCCATCGACATCCCGGGCCCGGAGACCGACCGGCTGGCGGAGCGCGCGGTCAAATGGAACCTCTATATCGTCGGCCAGGCCAAGGCGCGGATGCCGGAGTTCCCGGACCGCTTCTTCAACACGGGCTTCATCATCGACCCTGCCGGCAACGTCATCCACCAGCACCGGAAGAATGTCGTCTTCACCATCGAGCATACGACCACGCCGCACGACGTGTGGGACCAGTGGGTGGCGATGTTCGGCGACGGGCTCGACGCCTTCTTCCCTGTGGCGCGGACGCCCATCGGCAACATCGGCTGCCTGATCTGCATGGAGGGGAACTACCCCGAGATTGCCCGCGGCCTGATGATGAACGGGGCGGAGATCGTCTACCGGCCGAGCTCGATCGAGAACAAGATCTCGACCGGCATCTGGGAGATCCAGAACCGCGCCCGCGCCCTCGACAACAACTGCTACGTCGTCGCCCCGAATACCGGCTACCACGTCATCGACGCCGAGGGCACGCGCGGCTTCGTCACCGGCGGCCATCCGATGATCGTCGACTATCGCGGCCAGATCCTGCACATGATCCGCGGCCAGGGCGACGCCTTCTCGGCCGCCGCGATCAACATCGACGGCCTGCGCCAGCACCGCGCCGGCGCGCGCCACAACAACTGGGCGCCGCACATGAAGACGGAGCTGTTCCGGCTCGTCTACGACAAGGTCGTCTGGCCGAAGAACCTGGCCGCCGACCGGCCGCCCCAGCGCCGCGAGGCGACCGAGGAGATCTATTTCCAGGTCATCCGGAGGCTTCAGGAAGACGGCGTCCAGGTGCCGCCGGCCACGACCGGCACGGCGCCGCCGGCGAAGCCGAAATCTCAGTCGGCGGCCAACCCGAGCACGGCCGACCGGACGGACAGCTTCGCCAAATAGCCGAGCTACTTTCCGTCCCAGGATTTGATCCTGAGATAGACGCCGGCGACCTCGTTGCTCCCGTCGAAGCGCTGCATCCAGATCAGGTACCCGCCGTCGGGGTGGGCCTTGATCGATTTCACGATCAGG
>CAYGKX010000221.1:0-7030 GCA_964350225.1 uncultured Rhodospirillaceae bacterium
ACTGGTCGAGCTTCTCCTCGAACAGCTCCCGCACTGGGAAGGAGATGAGCGCCAGTTCGTTGACCGGCGTCATGTCGCGCTTTTCCGGCGGGCGCAGGATGGTGAAGTGGACGAGGTCGACGCCGGGGTCGGCCTTCAGGAGGTTGCGCCAGGCCCGCTCGCCCGGATGGGGCTGGCCGGAGATCAGAAGGACCCGCAGCCGGTCGCGGATGCCGTTCACCGTCACGACCCGGCGGTTGTTCTCGAGGGTCAGTTCCTTCGGCGCGCCGGCGACCTCCATCTCGAAGAAGGTGGTGCCGGGGTGGTCGAGCTCGAAATCCAGCGTCACGTTGCGGCCGACCGGGACCGTCAGGGTCTTCCAGGCCTTGCCGTCGCGCTTGATGGTCAGGCGCGCCCGGGTGCCCGGCGCGGCGGTCGGGTCGTCGACCTTGACGACCATCTTGAGCGGCTTGCCGAGGAGACCGTAGCTCGGCTTGGAGACGACCACCAGCCGGCGGTCCTCCTCGTCCTTGCGGCCGGTCAGAAGGACATGAACCGGTCCGATACCGCGCAGCATGCGGCGCGTCGTCGGCGCGTCGTGGACGACGCCGTCGGTCATGAAGATCACGCCGGCCAGGCGCTTCCGCGGTATGTCCCCCAGCACGCGCTCCACCTGGTCGAACAGGCGAGTGCCCTCCGCGGTTGGGTCGTTGCCCGCCCGGACGATACGGATGTCCAGGTCGCCGAAGCGGGCCAGTTCCTGGCGCAGCTTGGCAAGCGCCTCGGCTGTCCGCTTGTTGCGTTCGTCGAGCGACTGGCTGGCGGATTCGTCGACAACGACGACCGCGACGTCCTTCAATGGTTCGCGGTTCTCGACCACCAGGGAGGGGTTGGCGATGATGAGCCAGACAAGGGCGGCTGCGAGGAAGCGGAGGATCGTGCCCCGGGCCCGCAGCACGGCGCCCGCGACGATCGCCGCGATGGCGATACCGCCGAGGATGTAGAGCGGCAGCCACCCGATCAACGGATCGAGGACGATACTGGTGCCGAGATCGCTCATAGACGCGTGCCTTTCGCGCGGCGGGGCCTACTGGCCCAGGCGCCGCAGGATGGTCGGGATATGGACCTGGTCGGCCTTGTAGTTACCGGTCAGGGCGTACATCACCATGTTGACGCCGGCCCGGTAGGCGAATTCGCGCTGCATGTGCCCGCCGGGCACCGTCGCGAACATCGGCCGGCCGTTCTCGTCGATCGCCCAGGCGCTGCCCCAGTCGTTTGCGCCGATGATGACCGGCGATACGCCGTCCTTCGCATTCTGCTCGGACCGGGCGACCCAGACCGGGTTGCCGGTGAAGCGGCCCGGAAAGCGCTGCAGCAGGTAGTAGGAGCGCGTCAGGACATGGTTGTCGGGCAGTCGCTGGAGCGCCGGGATCTTCAGGCCCTGGGTGAGACGCCGCAATTCCGGGCTAAAGCTGCCGCCCGGGCTGCTCTGGCCGCGGATGTCGAAAATGATCATGCCGCCGGTGCGGATGAAGGTCTGCAGCCGGGCCACACCCTGGGCATTGGGCGCCGACTGACCGGGGGTCACGGGCCAGTAGAGCAGGGGATAGAACGCCAGCGGCTGGGTGTTGGGGTCGACGCCAATGGGCTTGGCGGGTTCGACCGAGGTGCGCTGGTTCAGGATGCGTCCGAGGCCGATCAGGGCGGCCTCGCTGACCCGGTCGGCCTCCTGGTTGCCCGTCTTCACATAGGCGAAGACGGTTTCCTTCGTGGCGCGGATCGCCGCCTGGTCGTCCACCGAAGTCTGCGCCCGGGCCGTGCCCCAGGGCTGGGCGGCGCCCGCGAAGGCGGCGATCAGGATCGTGGCCGCCGCCGCAGTGCGCCGTGAAAACAGCCCGCGCATGAAATAGCTGAGGACCAGGTCGAACAGCAGCAGCAGCAGGGCGGCGGTGATCAGCCAGGGTTTCAACGGTGTCTCCGATCCTTCCGCATAGGCGTTCGTCCGGAAGCCGGCTGGCAGTGTACCAAGCGGTTCGAGCTTGCGCACGGAATTGGACAGGTTGAGGGCGCGCCGGGTCGCCGCCTGGCCATACAGGCCGGGCGGATGGGCCGGTCCGACGACGGTCTTGTCGAAGGACGCGCTGTCGATCGCCCGCACCGTGTCGGGCGGCGTGACCAGCCGTCCGAGGCCGTCGAGAACCTGGTGCGGCGCAAGATTGGTCTGGCGTTCCTCGCCCGCGGCGACACCCCGGCTGAGCGAGACCATCCGGCGGAGCATCTCGACGAAAAGCCCGGACAGCGCGAGGTTCGACCAGTCGGCATTCGCCGTCGTGTGGATCAGCACGACCATACCGCGGCCGCGCTTGTCGGCGGTTACCAGCGGGGTGCCGTCGGACAGTCGCGCCCAGGTGCGGCGTGCGAGGTCCGGTCGCGGCTCCGCCAGCACCTGGCGCTTGACCGTGACATCCTTGGGAATGGTCAGGCCGGCGAAGGGGCTCTTGTCGTCGAAGGCCGCGAGGGTCGCGGGCTTGCTCCAGGACATGGCCCCGCCGAAGGTCCGGTTGCCGCCGCGCAGCTTGACCGGGACGAGGTTGTCGCGGGCCTCCGCCATCAGGGGGCCGGCAAAGCGCACCAGAACGCCACCTTCGTCGATCCACTTGCGCAGGCGCGCCCGGTCGACCGGCGACAGCACGACCCGGTCGGTCACGAACATGACGGACAGCGGGCGTTGCAACAGGTCCGCGATCGGCCCGCTGCGCACCTCGGTATAGGGATCGAGCGCCCGGGCCAGATAATATTGTTCGGACAGGAGCGGCTGTGCGCTCGTGATCGAGGCGAGGGTCGCGATGCCGACCGGACGGCGGCGCAGCCGCTCGTCGAGCAACAGGGTCGCGCCCGGACCGCGATGCTTCTCGACCTCGATGCGCGACACCTTGTTGCGCAGCTCCGTCGGCATTTGAAGCTGGGCCGTCGTGGTCCTGTCCCCGGCGGCGAAGGCCACCCGGCGGCGCGCGACGAGGCGGCCGTCCTCGGCGATCGCGCGCAACCAGTAGGCGGCCGCCCGGTCGCCGCTCGTGCGCTCGATATCGAAGACGATCTTGTCACCGGACAGCCGGGCCGGGTGGAGGAGCAACGGGCGGTTCTGAGGCGCGTCCCGGAAGACGGTGACGGGGCCGAGGCGACCCATCGCGTCGGTCAGGGCCCCGGTGCCGCTCTGCCGCAGGCCGTCGCTCAGCCAGATCACGTTCGGCGTGCCGTCGACCCGGATCTGGGCGAGAGCTTTCGCCGCGGCGGCATGGTCGGAGGGCCAGGCCTCCGGCTGCATGGCAAAGAAACGGGATCGGGCGTCGCCGGCGAGCAGGATCTGGGTCGGGCGGATCTCCGCCTTCGGATCGCTCGGCGCCGTGCGCAGGATCACCACACGGCGATCCTCGCGGGCGGCCTTCTCCAGGATGTCGCTGACCGCGCTGCGCCGGGCATTCCAGTTGGGGCCCGACCCCCAGCCATTATCGACGACAAGGACGATCGGCCCGGTGCCCTTGAAGCTGCCGGTCGGGTTCAACAGGGGTTCGGCGAGGCCGACGATGAGAAGGGTCGCCACCAGGAGCCGCAGAAGCAGGAGCCACCAGGGCGTCCGCGCGGGCGTGTCCTCTTTCTCCCGCAGGCGGAAGAGCAGGCGGATGGCCGGAAAGCGGATGCGCCGCGGCGCCGGCGGGGTGATCCGCAGCAGGAGCCAGATGATGGGCAAGACAGCCAGCGCGGCCAGCACCCAGGGCGCGGCGAAGGCAAAGGCACCGAGGCTCAGCATGACGGCCTCCCGGGGGCATTGCGCCGCGCCGCGCTCACTGGAGCCGCTCCGACAGCAGGGTGTAAAGGGTCAGCAGGGTCTGTTCGGCGGGCTGGTCGGTGTGATGGATCGTGTGGGTCCAGCCGAGGGTCCGGGTCAGCGCCTTCAGCGCCCGCTGATGGGCCTCGAGCCGTTCCCGGTATTCCTCGCGCACCGTTTCGACCCGCTTGATGAGAAGATGCCCTTCGTCCTCCATCCCCTCGAACCGGGTTCGGCCGGAAAAGGGAAGGGCGCGTTCGGCCGGGTCGAGCACCTGGACGAGGTGGCCCCGGACGTTACGCGCGGCGAACCGGCGCAGGGTCTCGTCGATCTCCTCGACAGGTCCCAGGAAATCGCCGATGAGGACCAGATGGGCGTGGCGCGGCAGTGGCCGGAAGGCGGGTATCGCCGGGAGCGAGCGCCCCTCCTCGGGTTCGATCTCGGACAGGAGGCTTAGGGCGATCCTCTCGAGCGCGACCTTGCCGGCGCCCGGTCGCGCGTCGTCGCGCAGAAGAGCGATGCGTTCGCCGCCTCGGACAAGGAGGGAGGCGAGGGCGAGCAGCAGCACATCCGCCCGGTCGCGCTTCTCCGGTACCTTCTTGTCCGACCGGTAGACCATCGAGGGCGACGGGTCGCGCCACAGCCAGACGGTCTGCGCGGCGGCCCATTCCAGTTCGCGGATATAGATGCGGGAGGGCTTGGCCGTCTGGCGCCAGTCGATCATCCGTAATGGGTCGCCCGGCTCGTAGGTGCGATACTGCCAGAAGGTTTCGCCGATGCCGGTGCGCCGCCGTCCATGCACGCCCTGGATGACGGTTGCGGCGACGCGTTCCGCCTCGACCACCAGGGGGGGCAGCCCGCCGGCGGCCCGCTCGGCGTCGCCGCGCAGCGGCAGGCGGGCCGGCGCGCGCGCGTCGGGCGCGGTGGCGGTGCGATCGCTCAACTAAGCGGCTCGCAGAGCTTCGCGATGACGTCCTCGACGGTGATCCCGTCCGCCCGGGCCGCGAAATTGAGTGCCATGCGATGTCGGAGGATCGGCGGGGCCAGCGCCACGACGTCGTCCGTCGACGGCGACAAACGTCCGTGAAGGACAGCCCGTGCCCGGCAGGCGAGCATCAGTGCCTGGCTGGCGCGCGGCCCGGGGGCCCAGGCGACATTCTCGCGCACCATCTCCACATCGGTCGTTTCCGGACGGCCGTTGCGGATCAGGTTCAGGATGGCCTCGACGACCGTCTCGCCGACGGGCATCTGGCGAATGATCTTCTGAGCCCCGGCGAGCTGCCGCGCGCTCATGATCTTGATCGGCTTGTCTTCGTCGATGCCGGTCGTGGAGACGAGCATCTGCCGCTCCGCGGCGAGATCCGGATAGCCGACATTGACCTGGAGAAGGAAACGGTCGAGCTGCGCTTCCGGCAGCGGATAGGTCCCCTCCTGCTCCAGCGGGTTCTGGGTCGCGAGCACGTGGAACGGCTCGGGCAGGGGATGGTACTTGCCGGCGATCGATACCCGGTGCTCCTGCATCGCCTGCAGAAGCGCCGACTGGGTCCGCGGGCTCGCGCGGTTGATTTCGTCCGCCATCAGGAGCTGGCAGAAAACCGGTCCCTTGATGAAGCGGAAGTGGCGCTTGCCGTGTTCGTCCTCCTCGAGGATCTCCGAGCCCAGGATGTCGGCGGGCATCAGATCCGGCGTACACTGGACTCGGGCGTCGTCGAGCCCAATTACGGTACCGAGGGTTTCAACCAGCTTCGTCTTGGCGAGGCCGGGAACGCCGATCAGAAGGACATGGCCGCCCGATAGCAGCGTGATCAGGGTCTCCTCGATCACGCTTTCCTGGCCGAAGATCACCCGCCCGATGCTGGCGCGCACGTCCTGCATGATCGCGCCGAGCTTCTCCGCCTCCGCGATCAGCTTGTCCGGGGCGTCGCGAAACACGAAATTGCTCGTGTTATCCTGAATGTCGGCAGAGGAAGAATTGTCTACACTCACCAAATTAGCTCCGCTAGTGATCGACGGGACGACCGTCAATGCCTGATCCGAAATCCAACCACGCCAACGTGCTGCAGCGCAATATCGACGGCGACCTGACCCCGCAGGACCGGCAGATGTTCGAGAACATTTGTGGCGATTTCGGGATCAAGATCGGGTTCGACGGCACTTGGTATTATCAGGGAAGTCCGATCGGCCGCCTGCCGCTCGTCAAACTGTTCTCGACGGTGCTGCGCAAGGATGCCGAAGGGCAATATTGGCTCATAACGCCGGTGGAAAAGGGCCTGATCGAAGTCGAGGACGTCCCATTCGTCGGCGTGGAACTGACCGTCGAAGGCGAGGGCCGCGACCGGAAACTCACGCTGCGCACCAATCTTGACGATATTGTGGTCGTGGGACCCGAGCATCCGCTGCGTGTCGAGCAAGACGCGGACAGCGGAGAGCCCCGGCCCTATGTGCGCATCCGCGACAATCTGGATGCCCGGCTGAACCGTCCGGTCTTCTACCAGCTCGTCGATCTCGGCGAGACCCGGCAGGTCGAGGGTGAAACCGTGCTGGGCGTCTGGAGCGGCGGCGAGTTCTACCGGATCGGGGCCCTGGAACCGGGGCACACGGCCACCTGATGCGCGACCGGATCACCGACAGCCTGGCGTCCAGCGTGTCGCTTCTGCACGCGCCGCTCGATGTCGACGGAGCCATCGCCCGCCGAAACGACAAACTGCGCGGCGACTTCCGGATCGACCCGCGCTCCGCCATCCGCGACACGCTGCGGCCGGCCGCGGTGCTCGTCCCGCTGGTCGACCATCCCGAGGGCATGGGCGTCATCCTGACCCAGCGCACCGACCACCTGAACAAGCATGCCGGCCAGATCAGTTTTCCGGGCGGTCGGATCGAGGAGACGGACGTCAATGCGGTCGACACCGCCCTCCGCGAGACCGAAGAGGAAATCGGCCTGCCGCGGGAGCAGATCGAGATCGTCGGGCGTCTCGACGACTATGTCACCGGAACGGGGTTCGTGGTCGCGCCCATCGTGGGTTTGATCGATCCTCCCTATCCGCTGGAGCCGGACCCCTTCGAGGTCGCGGACGTGTTCGAGGTGCCGTTGGAGTGGATCGGCCCGTTGATCGTGGCCCCGCCACCGAACAGGACCTTGCTGTTCACGAGCATCTGGTAGGCGGAGAAGTAGCCGTCCGCCGTACCCTGGAACACGAGGTTGCCGGCAGTGGTCAGCGTCCCGCC
>CAYGKX010000222.1:0-3808 GCA_964350225.1 uncultured Rhodospirillaceae bacterium
CGACGATCAACGAACTCACAGAACATCTCATGCTCCGGCAGCCGACGGTGACCCAATTGGTCAACGACGCCGTTCGAGCCGGGCTCGTCACCAAGTCCAGCGACGGCCAGGACAAGCGGCGGCAGAACGTCTCGCTGACCTTGAGCGGCGTCCGCCTGGCGGAGGATCTGAAACGCGAAGCGGCGGCGGCCGAGGCCCACACGATGGCGAGTTTCGGCGCCGACGGGCTGGACGAGCTCAAACGGCGGCTACGCCAGGTGATCGACCATTTCGAGACGCCCGGCCGTTGAGGCGGGTGCCGCTTCGCCCGTCTGTCCGCCCGCCGCCAGCTCCGCCTTCCCGAACGTGAAATATTCGGCTAAATCCCTATCCGACATGTCTCTCCGCACGACACCTCCGTCTCCCCGGTCGATCCGCGCCGCATGACCGACGGCCCCCTTCATGCCTTTCGCCGCCGGGTCGAGGCGGGCGGGCTGCGTGCCGATCCGATGCAGGAGCTCGCGGCGGAGAAGCTGCAGAGCCTCTTCAACGCGCTGAAGAGCTACGAGCCGCAGCGCAAGGGCTCGTGGAAAGAGCGCTTCGGCCTTGCCCGCCGAACGGAGGAGCCGCCGGCCGGCCTGTATATCTATGGCGATGTCGGCCGCGGCAAGTCGATGCTCATGGACCTCTTCTTCGAGACGGCGCCCATGGCGTCCAAGCGGCGGGTCCATTTCCACGAGTTCATGCTGGAGGTCCACGACACCCTGCACCAGTGGCGCAAGAAGGGCCGGGAGGAGCGGGTCGACGACATGCTGCCCGCCGTCGGCGCCCGCATCGCGAAGGAGACCTCGCTCCTTTGCTTCGACGAGTTCCACGTGACCAACATCGCCGACGCCATGCTGCTCGGCCGGCTGTTCGAGGCGCTCCTGGAACAGGGCGTCATCGTCGTCGCGACCTCCAACTGGGCGCCCGACGACCTCTACAAGGGCGGGCTGCAACGGGAGCTCTTCCTGCCCTTCATCGCGCTCCTGAAGGACAAGCTCGACGTCCTGCATCTGACGGGGGCCACGGATTACCGCCTGCAGCGGCTGATGAGCATGAAGGTCTATCACGTGCCGACGGGCCCGGCCGCCGACAGGGCCCTGGCCGAGGCTTTCGCGCGGCTGACGGACGAGGCGGAGGGTCAGCCGGGGTCGCTGACGGTCAAGGGCCGGGTCGTGCCCGTGCCGAAGGCGGCGAAGGGCGTCGCCCGTTTCTCCTTCGCCGACCTGTGCGAACAGCCATTGGGCGCGGCGGACTATATCGAGATCGCCAATGCCTACCACACGGTTATCCTGGCCGATGTGCCGCGCCTGAAGGCGGAGCAGCGCAACGAGGCCAAGCGCTTCGCGACGCTGATCGACGCTCTCTACGAACGGAAGACCAAGCTGATCGTCTCGGCGGACGGCGCGCCGCCGGACCTCTACCCCAGGGGCGAACATGCCTTCGAATTCCAGCGCACGGTCTCCCGGCTGATGGAGATGCAGTCGGCCGATTATCTGGGAGACATCGCCGCCTGACGCGCGGCGGGGAGGGCAGGATGGACGACGCGACTGACCCGCCGCTGCCCGACGAACAGATCCTGATGCCGGCCCGTTGCCGCTTCATTGCGCTGGGCAGCGTTTTTGCCGCCCTCGCGGTCCTGTGCCTCCTGCTCGGCGTCGGCGGCCTCTGGTACGGCTGGCTCGGCGGGGCGCTCTTCGGAATCGCGGCGGTGACCTGTTTCCTCCAGCTCTCGCCACGCTTCGCCGGGCTCGTCCTTCAACGGAAGAGCTTCTCGATTCAGGCGGGGCTGAAGCGCCAGACCTGGCGCTGGGACGAGGTGGGGGACTTCTTCGTCGGCAGCGTGGGGCGGTCGGAGGCCGTCGTCTTCGACCGGCGCGACCGCCAGGCGATGGGCGACGCTCGGCAGATGGTCGGCAAGATCCGCGGCTACGACCACTGGGTCCCCGGCAGCTACGAGATGCCGCCCGAGGAACTGGCGCGCTATCTCAACCGGTGGCGGGAACGGGCGACGGAAGAGATGCTCTGATGAAGATGGACCCCGGATCAAGTCCGGGGTGGCGATGACGGCAATCGTAAGCACCGCGCCACCCCGGCCCTCGAGCCGGGGTCCATATCTATGCCGGGGACGGTAGCGACCGTAGTGTCACCCCGCCGCGTTGTCCTCCGCCGCCGGCTTCTTTGCGGCCGCGGTACCTGCGCTCTTCTTTCGGGGGGCCGCTGCGGGCTTTTTCGGCTCGATCTGATGGACGTGCACGTCCGTCTGCGGATAGGGAATCGACACGCCGGCCTTGTCCAGCTGTTCCTTGAAAGCCTTGGTCATGTCGAATTTCATCGGCCAGTAGTTGCCGGCGTCGCACCAGACGCGAACGATCAGGTTCACGGCGCTGTCGCCCAGTTCGCCGACGACGATCATCGGCTCCGGCTCCTTGTGCGCGCGCTCGTCCGCGGCAATCACGGCTGAGATCGTCTTGATCGCGGTGTCGATATTGTCGTCGTAGCCGATGCCGACCGTGAAATCGACGCGGCGGGTCGGGTGGAAGCTGAAATTCTTGATGATGCTGCCCCAGACCTTGCCGTTCGGCACGATGATCTGGACGTTGTCAGGCGTCGCGAGTTCCGTCACGAAAAGCTGCAGGTCCTTGACCGTGCCGGAGGTGCCGGCGATGTCCACGAACTGCCCCACCCGGAAGGGCCGGAAGATAAGGAGCATGACCCCGGCGGCGAAGTTCGCGAGCGTGCCCTGGAGGGCCAGGCCGACGGCGAGGCCAAGGGCACCGATGACGGCGATCAGGCTGGCTGTCTGAACCCCGAACTGGTTCAGGACCATGATGACCGTGACGGCCAGGATGGCATATTTCACCAGGCCGGCGACGAAGCCGGTCAGGGTCTGGTCGAACTTCTCGCGCTTCGCGAGTTGTGCACGCAAGAACTTCGAAAGCCAGTTCGCCAGGAAATAACCGGCCACGAGAATGAGAATGCCGGCGAGGACCTCCACGCCATATTTGGCAATCCACGCTCCGAACCAACCCATGATGTCCCCCTTTTTGAGCCCTGTTTGAAACTGTGGTCAGCAGGTTCCGCTGCCACGTCTTCCACATTAACCAAATAACCGGAATGTCAATGCAGTGATGTTACGGTCGCAACCCGCCGGTCGTGTCGTCGCCGGTCAGCGGTCGGCGTCTTCAGGCCAGCGGGGCCGGCGCATCGTGAAGACGTTGTCGACGACGCAATAGTCGAAGCCGCCCAGGCGCCCGAGCTGCTGGAGCCGGGCGGCGTCGACGATCCCGTCGGTCAGGACGCTGTCGTCGATATGGATGCCGACGACCTCGCCGACGACGAGGATGTTGGGGCCGTAGCCCTCCAGCGCCTTCAGGGTGACGCTCTGCAGGTAGGTGCATTCCAGGTGGATCTTCGCCTCGGCCACCCTCGGGGCGTTGACGACCTCGGACGGCGCCATGGTCAGGCCGGCATAGGCAAACTCGTCGAAGTCGGGCGGCGCCTCGATCGACGACCGGTTCATTTCCTCCCGCAGGTCCCGGGTCGCGATGTTGGCGACGAAATCGCCGGTCGCTTCGACATTCGCGACCGTGTCCTTTCGGGACCAGTCCTCGCCCTTTTGGGTGACCGGTCGCGGACCGCCGGAAAAGATCACCGCCTTAGGAGCGAACTGCGCGAGAAAAGCGTCGTCCACACTGTTGAAGGGATGGATCTCGCAATAGACGTTCAATTCGCGCAAGCGGCGCGCGATCAGTTGCGTGACCTGGCTGCCGAAGTCGATGATGAG
>CAYGKX010000222.1:3818-7007 GCA_964350225.1 uncultured Rhodospirillaceae bacterium
TCGCGGACCGCCGGAAAAGATCACCTGCGGCGGCGTGTAGGAGACGGCGTTGAAGAAGGAGTAGGGCGCGAGGTTCGGAGAGCCGTCCGCCGCAAGGGACGAAATCCAGCCGATCGGCCGCGGCGCGACCAGGGCGTTGAAGGGGTTGTGCGGCAGCCCGTGGGGGTCGATGCCGGGGCGGTAGAACATGGAGCGGGCGACCTGCTGGTTGAAATCTGCGCCTGTTTAACCAGCCCGCCGGGGCCCTGAAAAGAAAAAGGCGCCGGCTTGGCCCCGGCGCCTTGGGGAAAGTTGCGGTGGATCGGGCTCCCCGCGCGCTCAGCGGCCTTCAGCGTCGGCGCACGGGAGCCCGCGTTTGTTACGGGCCCCGGAGGTCAGTTCCAGTGCTGGCAGATGAAGATCGCTTCGAAGGCGGACGAAATGCCCAAACCGGTCGCGAAGGCGATGTTGTACCAGTTCTGATTCTTATCCAGTGCATCGTACATGCGGTCGTTGCGCAGGTTCTGGGCACAGGTGACGAGGTTGTCGGCCTGGGCCGGCGCCGGTACAGCGGTCGAGGAAACCGAGACCGCGAGGCAGGCGGAGGCCAGGACGAGGCCGGCTTTCTTCATATTCATTCTCCCTTCAAGAAATTGGTGTCCGGTCGCTTGGTCGCGATGCCGGAAGCGTAGGACGTCCGTGAGAAATTTACAAATTTTTAACCTAATATTCATTCCGACCGGCATCTGCTCCTGAGGAGAAAGTCTGGCTCACCCTGCCAACCGTCGATAGGATCGGTCGGGCCAGTGGGTATGGATGGAGAAGGCCGAGTATGAATGTCGCGACGCCGCCGGGGGCGACCAGGCCCGCGCATATCTCCGAAGCCGAATGGCAGGTCCGCGTCGACCTTGCCGCCTGTTACCGGCTGATCGACCATATCGGCATGTCCGACCAGGTCTACAATCACATCACGGCGTCGGTTCCGGGCAGTGCGGAGGCGGGGAAGAAGCTCTTCCTCATCAACCACTACGGTCTGCGCTACGCGGAAATCACGGCCTCGAGCCTGATCAAGGTCGACCTCGACGGCAACATCCACGACGCGCCCGATCATCCCTTCCTCGGCCCGGCGGAGATCAATCCGGCCGGCTATGTCATCCATGCCTGCATTCATGCGGCGCGGCCGGAGGTGAAGTGCGTCCTCCACACCCACAGCCGGGCGGGTCTCGGCGTGTCCTGCCTCAAGGGCGGCTTCATGGCCCTCGACCAGGGCGGCCTGCAGTTCCATGGCGCCGTTGCCTACCACGACTATGAGGGCATGGCGGTCGACACCGACGAGCAGGCGCGGCTGATCGCCGACATGGGCGACAAGTGGGTCATGATCCTCCGGAACCACGGGCTCCTCACTTGCGGCCGTTCAATCCCCGACGCCTATCGGAAGATGTATTACCTGGAGCGGGCCTGCCAGCTTCAGATGGATGTCCTCCAGACGGGGCAGGAAATCAACTATCCCGCCGGCCCGGTCATGGAGCATACGGCCCAGCAGTGGCAGACGGGCGCCGCCGGCATCGGTACCGGCGAGGAAGCCACCCGCGAATGGCCGGCGCTCCTGCGCATGCTCGACGCGAAGGACCCGAGCTGGCGGGGGTGAGAAGAACGGCGCGAGACCGGAAACCGGCATCGCGCCGTTTGTCACCTCTCCGCGGTAACGCGTCGAAGGCTCTTTGCCGCGGCTAGCACATGAATCCGCCGAATATGGATTCACCGGCGCCGGCGAGGCCGGCGAGTATCCAGTGCGAGCCGCTGTCCAGCACTTCGTCGATCCGGACCAGGCGCAGGCGGTTGATGCATTCTCCGTGACTTACCGTGCCGCCCCAGATGCCCGCACTCGCCGGCGACGCGGCGGGAGCGGACATGGCCAGAATGCCGAACACGAAGACTGCAGTGATGGTCTTTTTCATGACTTCCCCTATTTTCGGTCTGTGTCTTATTGGAATTTTAACAATGAATTGTTACCCGTCCGCGCCGGATGGCGCAACGGACGTGCCGCCATCACGAGTGGCTCCCGCGCCTTGCCTGAGTGATGAAGCGAACTGACGGCGGACCCGCGCGTTGTATTCGTACACGACCGTGAAAGCCGTCCATGACTGACAGAGCCGATCGCCTGACCCTGCGTCCGCGCCGCACCGGAACACTTGCGGTGACAGGTATCCTTGCCGCCGTAACGGCCGCCTTTCTGCCGGCGGCGATCGCCCTCAGTCCGTTCCTCTGGATCCTCTTCGGTGTGTCGGCTTGCGCGCTCGGTGTCGTCGCTTTCGCGTCCCTTCCTGGGCGAAGCTATCTTCGGCTGCGGCAAGAGGGGTTCGATATTCGGACAGCTTTTCGCGAACGACAGTTCGCCTGGCGGGACGTCACACCCTTCGTCGTCGTGTCCTCGGCGCGGGGCGATAGCGTTGTCTTCCGGGCCCGTTTTGCGGCCGGCGGCGCCCTGCCGCCGGCACCCGAGCCGACCGACGAGGACCGTGCGGAGGGCGCCGAGGCCCTGCCGGCAGTGCAAGGCCACGGTCCGCGGGAACTTGCCGCTCTCATGAACGACTGGCGCGCCCGTGCACGGATCTGAGAGCCAGGCGCGTCTTCCTACCTAACTCCTTGCCGGTGCCTGACCGAACGGTCGAATGGCCGAGTTCGATTGCCCGCATAAACCGCCCTGGCCCCCTTGTACTGCCGGGAGAATCGCGCTACATCGGCCCGGTTCACGGGACGATCGACTGAATTTGCCGTTCGGCTGTCGGACAGCGGGCGTCGGGGGCGTTTGGGCCCTGCGGCCGGACGGCGGGGGCACTGCCCCGGCCTTTACCGGCCCGACCATTACCTGCCGGCCTGACGACGGATGATCCGAAGACCACTTCCGCGACCCTTATCGAGACCCATCACAGCCCGCTGGGGGAAATTTCATGGCACGTAACAAGATCGCGCTGGTCGGTGCCGGCCAGATCGGCGGCACGCTGGCGCTGCTCGCCGGCCTCAAGGAACTGGGCGACGTCGTCCTCTTCGACATTGTCGACGGCGTCCCCCAGGGCAAGGCGCTGGACATCGCCGAGGCGACCCCGGTGGAGGGCTTCGACGCCGCCTATTCCGGCGCGTCCGACTATTCCGCCATCGCCGGCGCCGACGTCGTGATCGTCACCGCCGGCGTGCCGCGCAAGCCGGGCA
>CAYGKX010000223.1:0-7005 GCA_964350225.1 uncultured Rhodospirillaceae bacterium
GGATCTTCACGGGCGGATCGCTTCCCGATGGCGCCGACGCGATTGTCATCCAGGAGGACACCGAACGCGCCGGCGACCGCGTGACCGTGCGCGAAGCCGTTGTCGCCGGCCGTTACGTCCGCCCGGCCGGGCTCGACTTCAAGGCCGGAACGGTGGGCGTCCCCGCGGGCAAGCGGCTGACACCCCGCGATATTGGCCTCGCCGCGGCCATGAACGTGCCGTGGCTCTCCGTCTATCGCCGCCCGCGGGTCGCCATCCTCGCAACCGGGGACGAGATCGTCCTGCCAGGCGACCCTCTGGGGCCCGATCGGATCGTCAGTTCGAACAGTTGGGCACTCGGTGCCTTCGTCGAGATCAACGGCGGCGAGGCGATCAATCTCGGCATTGCCCCCGACGATCGGGAGAGCCTCGCCCGCATGGCATCCGCCGCGCATGGGGCCGATCTCCTCGTGACGACCGGTGGCGCGTCCGTCGGCGAACACGACCTCATTCAGGAGGCGCTGGGGGATATCGGGCTCGAACTCGACTTCTGGAAGATCGCGATGCGGCCGGGCAAACCGCTCATCTTCGGCCGGATCGGCGACATTCCCCTTCTCGGGCTGCCCGGCAATCCGGTGTCGAGCCTCGTCTGCGCGCTGGTTTTCCTCGCCCCGTTGCTCGACCGCATGCGCGGACTGGAGCCCAGCCAGCGGACCGTTCGGGCGACCCTGGGCGCCGATCTCGCAGAAAACGACAGGCGTCAGGACTATCTCCGGTCGACGGTCGCCACGGCTCCGGACGGGCGGCCGGTCGCGACCCCCTTCGGCAAGCAGGACAGCTCGATGCTGAGCCGGCTCGCCTGGGCCGACGGCCTCATCGTCCGACCGCCCCACGCCCCCGCCGCCGCGACCGGCGATGAGGTCGATTTTCTGCCTTTCGCCACCTGGCCGACCATCGTCTGAGGCGGCTCAGGCGCCCTCCCCGATCCAATCCACGCGCCCCCGCTTCGTCGGCGCTTTCGGGGGAAAAGGACGCCAAGACGACCGCAAGACTAGCCCCGGAATGACGGCGTCGTTCTCCAGAAATTGCTTGACCCGAAAAAAGAATAAAAATAGAACGATTTGGAAGTTTCATTTCCGTTCCCTGAACATTCGGCGAATAAGCATGGTAAATCCTCCTTTCGCGCCGTAACCGGACGGGAACCACATTGCGAAGGAAGTCACTCCGATGTTGACCCGCAAGCAGCATGAGTTGCTCGTTTATGTGAACGACTATCTGAAGGAACACGGCATCTCCCCCTCCTTCGAGGAGATGAAGGAGGCCCTGGACCTGAAGTCGAAATCGGGGATCCACAGGCTGATCACGGGTCTGGAGGAGCGTGGCTTCATCCGGCGCCTCGCCCACAGGGCGCGTGCGCTGGAAGTCGTGCGGCTGCCGGAAACGGCGGCGATCGGCGGCAAGACCGGTGTCGCCGGCCGGAACCGGAAGTTCGACAGCCCGAATGTCGTCAAGGGTGACTTCACGGGCGGGCTGCGCGGCCGGTCGACCGTCGCCGGGCGGGACATGGTCGAACTGCCCCTCTATGGCCGGATCGCCGCCGGTACGCCGATCGAGGCCCTTCGAGACACCACAATGGTCGAGGTGCCGCCCAGCATGCTGGGACGCGGCGAGCATTACGCGCTTGAGGTCGAGGGCGATTCGATGATCGAGGCCGGCATCATGGACGGCGATACAGTGATCATCGAACGGTGCGACACGGCCGAGAACGGCAGCATTGTCGTCGCCCTGATCGACGACGGCGAGGTCACGCTCAAACGCCTGCGCCGCAAGGGTCAGTCGGTCGCGTTGGAACCGGCGAACAAGAAATACGAGACCCGCATCTTCGGGCCCGAGCAGGTCAAGGTTCAGGGTCGCCTGATCGGCCTGATGCGCCAGTTCTGATCAAATCCGCCGCCCGGTAATAGCGGGCCAGTTTGCCGACGACCCCGACGCGCCGCAGCATTCGTTGCGGCGCGTTGCTTTTTGGGGTGTGCGGCCATGGATGTGCGACAATGGGTGCGCCGCTATGGATGCGCCATGTCCGGGCCGGCGGTGCGCCCCGGTGGCACCGGCATCGCCGCGCGCCGGAAGCTCATCGGCGTGACGCCGATCTGCTGCTTGAAGAAGCGCGAGAAATTGCCGGGAGTCGCGAAACCCAGGTCGAGGGCCATGTCGCCCATCGAGCTGTCGCCACCGGTCAGGAGCCGGATCGCCCGTTCCATGCGCGCCGCGTTGAGCACACGGCTCGGCGTCAGGCCGGTGCATTCCTGAAAAAGCTCGAAGAACCGGGGGCGAGACAGGCCGACGTCGCGGGCGATATCTTCCAGGCGAACCGCGCCGTCCGCCGTCTGCAACGCCGAGAACGCACGCCGGATCCGGTAGTCGAAGGCTCGCGCCCCGTCGGATGCCGCCGCGGTGAGGGCTCCCCTCTCGCCAGCGTCGCGCCGCAGGGCGTAGACGAGGGCAGCCACGTAATCCCCCATGTCTCCGCCGCCGTCGCTTCCCCGGGCTCGACCGCAGCCGGGGCTTCCCGTTCCCGGGTCCACCATTGCTTCGGTCAGCGCCGCCGCGGCGCGGCGGGCGTCCGGGGACAAAGCAACGCAGGGCGCCGCGAAGAAGCTCCGCACGCCTTCGACCGGCATCCGAAAACCGGCGTCCGCAAGCCAGCGCGGCTCGAGATAAAGGGTCAGGAACAGCGTCTGCCCCGCGCCGGCCGCCCGGCGCCAGGCATGTGGCTCCCAGGCATTGATGAGGATCGCCGTGTCTTCCGTTGCCGGATGGGCCCGTCCGCGCACCTCGAACCGCGTGTCCGCGCCGCCCACCTTCATGGAGACATGCAGATGCGGATGCACATGGACGGTGAGATCGCTGTCCATGTCGACCAGCCCCAGGCGGCCGAAATCGCTGTGAAGAAAGGCCAACGGCCGCGACATGCGGTTCCCTTCGACGTCGATGCGGGCGTAACCATCCTGCCACATTCGCGGGCCGGAACCCAGCGCAGCCGCCCGGACTGCCGGCCGTGGGAGCGAAAATCAGACGATCGGCTAATTTTGCCGACCCTGGGCGATCCAATGCCGCCGGCGCGCGTGATAAAAAACGGACAAGCTCCAGCTTCGAGAGCAACCCGCCCAGGACCGAACCCAGCATGGACAGCTCAGGCACCTTTCCCATCGCCGAACCCAGCGGCTTCATCGCCCGCCATGGCCTGTGGACCGCCGACCAGGCGACGGCAGCGGAGGCCGCCTGGCGGCAGGTCGCCGCCCGCGATCTCCATCTGATCCGGGTTGCCTGGGCGGACAGCCACGGCCACAGCCGGGCGAAATCGCTGACCCCACCGGCATTCGCCGCCGCCCTGTCCAATGGCCATTCCGTCGGCATGGGAAGCTGGGGGCTGGACGCGTCGGGCAATCGGGTGCTCAGTTCCTTCGTCGCCGGGGGCGGCATGGGCCTGCCGGAGCTGACAGGCTCCCCCAGCTTCGTCGCAGTGCCGGATCCGAACACGTTTCGGACATTGCCCTGGGCCATCGGTGTTGGCTGGGTGTTGACCGATGAATATTTCAGCGACGGCCGCCCGCTTCATTTTTCGACCCGACATCTGCTTCGAAAGGTATTGGCCCGGCTCGCCGATCACGGCCTGGAAGCCCGGATCGGGCTGGAGGTCGAATTCGCCCTTCTGCGCGTCCCCGACCCCACGCTCGACGATTCCAACATGGGTGCGGGCGGACGCCGCGGACGGCCGATCGACACGGTCCCGCTGGAGCCTGGGTTTTCCTACGATTCGGAAAGCGCGATCGACCTCATGCAGCCGATGCTGAGCCTGCTGGCGGAGGACTATCAGGCGCTGGGCCTCGATCTGAGGTCGATCGAGAAGGAGCTTGGCGGCAGTCAGATCGAATGCACCTTCGGCCATACGGACCCGCTGCGCGCCGCCGACAATTACGTCCTTTTCCGGACGGCAACACGGCAGATCGCCCGCCGGCACGGCCATCTGGTCAGCTTCATGACCTTTCCCGGCCGCCCGGGCCTGTTCCCCAGCGGTTGGCACCTTCACCTCTCCCTGGTCGACAAGAAGACCGGCGAGAACATCCTGATGCCGGATACGGCGGCGGAAATCCTGTCCCCGCGCGGCCGCGCCTTCCTGGCCGGCATTCTGGAGCACGCGGCCGACGGATCGGTCTTCGCCACCCCGACCGTGAACGGCTATCGCCGTTTCCGGCCGAATTCGCTCGCACCGGACCGGGCAAGCTGGGCGCGCGATCATCGCGGAACGATGCTGCGGATCCTGGGTGGGCCCGGCGATCCCGCCACGCGGATCGAGAACCGGGCCGGCGAACCTTCGGCCAACCCCTATCTCTACATAGCGTCCGTCCTGAGTGCCGGGATGGACGGACTGGCGCGCGGCGCGGAACCCTGGCCGCCCGACGATGCGCCGTATGAAGCGGACCGGCCGTCCCTGCCCACAAGCCTAAAGGACGCGCTGGGGGCTCTTGAAAATTCTGAATTTTACCGCTCGGCCTTCGGCGACATCTACCTCGACTACTATCTCAGGATGAAGCGCTCCGAGCTTGGCCGTTACGAGGCGTTTCTCGAAGAGACGGGCACGGATCCCACCGCCGGCGTGACGGCTTGGGAGACCAACGAATATTTCGACTTCTTCTGATCCCCGAAGGGATCGGAATGACGGAAGACTGACGGGAGACAGGCATGGGCACGCAACAGAAACCCATTCTCGGACCGGGCACGCTCGCACCCGGCCCCGCAGCGCTGGGCCACGATTTCGACATGCTCGTTCAGGAAGATCGGGTTCACAGCCTGATCTACACCGACCCGTCGATCTTCGCGCTGGAGATGACCCGGATCTTCGGGGCCACCTGGACCTATCTCGCCCATGAAAGCCAGGTGCCGAAGCCGAACGACTTCTTCCGAACCAAGCTCGGCCTGCGCCCGATCATCGTCGTCCGCGATCGGCACGGCACCCTGCGTGCCCTCTACAACCGCTGCACCCACAGGGGAGCGACCGTCTGCCGCGAGGCACAGGGCTCGGCCAAGGCCTTTCAGTGCCCCTATCACGGCTGGACCTTCCACAATTCAGGAGAACTCGCCGGCGTGCCCTGGCCCGACGGCTATGCCTGCGATTTCAAGGACGGCAGCTTCAACCTGGCCCAGGTGCCGCGGGTCGAAAGCTATCGCGGCTTCATCTTCGGCACCCTGAACCGGGCCGCGCCGCCCCTCATCGACCATCTGGGCCCGGCCCGCCGGCCGCTGGACGATTGGCTCGACCGCAATCCCGGCGGCACCGTCGCCGTCTGCGAGGCCAACCGGCTCAAGTTCAAGGGCAACTGGAAACTCGCCTACGACAACAGCGGAGACGGCTATCACGTCATCTTCTCGCACCGCTCTCTGCTGATGATGGAGAACCGGTTCCAGGTCGAGGACACGAAGGGCATGTCCTTCTACAAGGAGAAGCCCGACGACGGACCGGTGAAGATCCACTATCTGGGCAACGGCCATCATTTCAAGGACAAGCGCCACGTCCTGCCGAACCGGCACGGCGCCCTGTGGGAAATCGAGGGGCTGCATCCCGGCATGGAGCATTATGAGGCCCGCTTGCGGGCCGAACATGGCGATGATGCCGGCCGGCTTCTCGACCTCGCCGCCTCGCCGCCGATGAACATCAACATCTTTCCGAACTTGCTGATCCTGGGCAATCACATCCAGGTTCTGGAGCCCTTGAGCTTCGACGAGACGGCGACGACCTGGTACGGCACAGCCGTCGTCGACCCGGAAGGCGAGTTGAACGGTGCCGTAGACCAGGTCAACGCCTTGCGCATGCGGACCCAGGAACAGTTCCCGCTGTTCGGCGAGGTCGACGACCTGACCAATTTCGAGGAGATCCAGCAGGGCCTCGCCGCCGAGGAAGACGAGTGGGTCTACATGAACAGGGGCTACGGCATGCCGGAACGCTTTACCGAGGCCGATGGCGTTCTCAGCGGGCCCGCCACCGACGAGGTCTTCGTGCGCGAATACATGAAGGCCTACAAGGCCCTGATGGTCGCCGACCCGAAGATCGAGATCACCCGGGAGACCGGCCGATGAACGCGACGTCTCAAAAGAACCCGGCCGAAACCGATCCCGCGAAGAGTTCATATTATGTCGGGGACGAGTTCTATCAGGCCCTCGTGGACGCCTTCACCGACTGGACGCGGGACGACCGGGCCATCGCCGACCCGGCCCTTCGCGATTCCTGCCGGCGCTTCCTCGAGCGCGAGGCGCGCTACCTGGACGAGGGTCGGAGCGATGACTGGCTCGCCCTCTTCGCCCCAGAATGCGCCTATTGGATACCGGGCACCGTGAAGCGCGGCGACCCCCGGCGGGAGATCGCCTTCGCCTTCCACGACCGCCGGCAGCTGGAGGACCGTATGTTCCGCCTCCACACCGGTTACGCCTGGTCCCAGGCGCCAGCGAGCCGGACGGTCCGGATGGTGAGCAACGCCGAAGCCTTCACGACCGACGTCCCGGAGATCGTCATGGTTCGATCGACCTTCCTGGTCGTGGAGTTCCGCGACGGCGACATGCGCAACTGGGCCGGCTGGTCCGGCCACCGGCTGGAGCGCGCCGGCGACGACGACTGGCACATTCTCGCCAAGCAGGTGAACCTGATCGACTGCGACCAGAATATCCGCAACCCGTCCATCACCCTGTGAGCGACGCACTTTGAGGGCCGGCGGGCGACGATCCTTCTGAAGCCCAACTGATCTCAGCGGCTCCACGACCGCCCGCCGGAGGCGGTCCTGCGCCGGCGTTCGCGGATGCGCTGCATCGTGCTGCCGGGCCCGCGCACCACCCAGGGGCGCGTCCCCCGGACGTCGAGATCCGTCAGGAGACGTGGCGGAGCCCCCGACCGCAGCCATATCGCATGGCTGCCTGCGCGCCGCAGCCGACTGCCGTCGACGAGCAGCGCCGGACAGAGCTGACGCACGCGAAACT
>CAYGKX010000224.1:0-567 GCA_964350225.1 uncultured Rhodospirillaceae bacterium
CTCCGGGCTGTAGAGCGCGATCATCGCCGAGACCCAACGGTTCACAAGCCAGGAAGGCCGCGCCAGTTCGACATCGAAACGGTCGATCATCCTCACGACATCCTCCGCCCGGTACCAGGTTTCGCCCGTCACCCAGCGATTGGTCGTAAAGAGGGACCTGGCGCGCCCATAGGGATCGATCCCGATACCGACGATGTGGCTCAACGCCTCCTGGGGTCCGTCCGGCCGCCTGCCTTTCTTCGCGACCGGGCGCAGCGCCGGGCGCACGTCCTTCGGCATGCCCTGCTGGCGCAGGAAGGTATGGAAATGGCCATGCTCCTGCGGCCGCTCCCCCGCCGCATGGGCGTGGTAGTAATATTGCGCGTGGCTGTCCGGGTCGTAGACGTCGCCCTTCGGATAGTGCTCCCATTCGTAGAAGCTGCCGGCGCTGCGCAGAAGCTCGGCGACGACGTTCTCTCCCGATTTGGAAAGCGCCTCCTCGCAGCGGGCAAGCTCCGCGGCGGCATCGGCCATGCGCTCCAGCCGAGCGCGCGGTTCCTCTCACCGGCCTCACGGGCTGCGATGTTC
>CAYGKX010000224.1:577-6980 GCA_964350225.1 uncultured Rhodospirillaceae bacterium
GAGGATCCAGTGGCGGAAGCCGAACAGCGCCGCCAGCCGGTCGCGCGGCAGCGCCTCAAGGGCGATACCGGTGGTCGGTTTCTTCGCGGAACGCTCCGTCATTCCCGAACGATCAGCACCGATACCTGCGAATGGCGAACGACCCGGGCCGCGTTGGGGCCGATCAGGTAATCCTTGAGATCGGGCCGGTGCGACGCCATCACAATCAGGTCGACCGCGTCGCCCAGGGTTTTCCGGGTCTCGATAATTTCCTCGTAGACCGTGCCGTGGGCCACGACGTGCTGAACGGGGATGCCGTCCGGCACATGCTGCCGCGTCCATTCGTGAAGATGCTTGTCGGCCGCCTGCAGGGCTTTCTTCTCGAAATCCTCGGGGAAGAAGCCGGCGACCATCGACATGCCGTAGGTCGGCACCACGGTCATGACATGAAGCTTGCAGCCGAACTTCTCGACCAGTTCGAGCGTGACGGGCAGCGTCTTGCGCCAGGAACTGGGATCGTTCAGGTCGATCGGCAGCAGGATTTCCTTGAACATCGTCGCATCCTCCCTCAGGCCGTGCTCGGCCGCATTGCGGGGTCGCCCGGCCCGGCCCGCCGGCGCTGCAGGAAGATCAGGAGCGCCAGCAACAGGAAGCCGGGCAGGAAGAACAACTCCTTCGGCGGCTGATCCGCCGGTGTCAAGACATGCAGGATTTCGTCGAGTGCCTTCTGCTTGTTCTTCGCGGCGGGACTGTCCGGCGTCAGTTCGTCGACGATGTACTTGCCGTCTTCCTTGACCAGCACGACACCGTATTTCTTGAGACGTTCCGCCGCGTTCGCCCCCTCCGGCACCTTGAACTCGACATAGGTGTCGAAGGGAATGCCCTCCGCCGTCTCGGTCTTGATATGCAGCCGGATCGTGCTGCCGACCGGCGCTTCGGCCACCTTCTCCAATACATCCTCGCCCGCATGGCGGTGATGCGGCTCGTAGATCATGTCCATCCAGAGACCCGGCCGGAAGAAGGTCAGAGCGATGAGCAGGAGCGCCAGGGTCTCCCAGATCCGGTTGCGCGTGAAGAAATAGCCCTGGGTCGCCGCCGAGAAACAGAGAATGGCGATCAGTGCGACGATAAACGTGTATATGCCCTCGACCCATGTCACGTCGATCAGGAGGAGGTCGGTGTTGAAGATGAACATGAAGGGCAGCACGGCGGTCCGGATGTCGTACATGAAGCCCTGGACGCCGGTCTTGATCGGATCGCCGCCGGACACCGCCGCCGCCGCGAAGGCGGCGAGGCCGACAGGGGGCGTGTCGTCCGCGAGGATGCCGAAATAGAAGACAAAGAGATGGACCGCGATGAGCGGGACGATGAGCCCGTTCTGCTGGCCGAGCGAGATGACGATGGGCGCCATGATCGCGGAGACGACGATATAGTTCGCCGTCGTCGGCAGGCCGAGGCCGAGGACGATGCAGAGGAGCGCCGTCCAGAGAAGGATGATGAAGAGCGACCCGAGCGACAGGGCCTCGACCACCGAGGCAAGTTTCAGTCCGACACTGGTATAGGTGACGACACCGACGATGATGCCCGCGGCGGCGACCGCGATGCCGATGCCGATCATGTTCCGGGCGCCGGTCACCAGCCCGTCGACGAAATCCCGGAAGCCGATGGCCACGGCCGCGGCGACGTCGCCCTGCTTGCGCAGCATGTGCAGGATGGGCCGCTGGGTCAGAGAGATGAACACCATCAGCACCGTCGCCCAGAAGGCGGAGAGCGAGGGCGACATCCTGAGGACCATCAGGCAGTAGACCAAAACGACGATCGGCAACAGGAAATGGAGGCCGGTCGGCAGGACCTGCTTGGTCTGGGGCAGTTCGACAATGGGCGCATCGGGGTCGTCGTCCTGCGGCAGCTCCGGTTTGGTCGCCGCGTAGACGAGGAGCGCGAAATAGACGATCGCGACGAGGAGCGCGGAGATCCACCCCGTCGCCGCGCCGAAGACGCTGGGCATCCAGCCGAAGAGGTAATAGACCGCGCCGCCCAGAACGATGATCGTCAGGATGACACCGAGGGTGTTGATGAGCCGCGCCGTCCAGGGTTTCGGCCCGCCCGGCTTGGGCAGGCCGCGCATGTCGGCCTTCAGGGCCTCCAGATGCACGATATACAGGAGCGCGATGTAGGAAATGATCGCCGGCAGGAAGGCGTGCTTGACGACCTCGAAATAGGAGATGCCGGTATATTCGACCATGAGGAAGGCTGCCGCCCCCATGACCGGCGGGGTAAGCTGGCCGTTGGTCGAGGCCGCCACCTCGATCGCGCCCGCCTTTTCCGCCGGGAAGCCGACCCGCTTCATCAGCGGGATCGTGAAGGTGCCGGTCGTCACGACGTTGGCGATGGACGAGCCGGAGATGAGGCCCGTCATGCCGGAGGAGACGACAGCCGCCTTGGCCGGTCCGCCCCGGAAATGGCCAAGCAGCGAGAAGGCAAGCTGGATGAAATAGTGGCCGGCGCCCGCCTTGTCCAACATCGCCCCGAAGAGGACGAACAGGAACACGAAGTCCGTCGACACACCCAGTGCGACGCCAAAGACGCCCTCCTGCGTGATCCACTGATGGTTCGCCATCTGTGCCAGGTTCTGGCCGCCGTGGGCCAGCGTCCCGGGCATGTACCGCCCGAAGTAGGCATAAAGCAGGAAGACGATCGCGACGATCATCAGGGGTGGGCCCAGCGCGCGGCGGGTCGCCTCAAGCAGCAACACGATGCCGATAAAGGCGATGATGATGTCCTGCAGGATGGGCGCGCCGACCCGGGGAGCGAGCTCGGACTGGAAGATCGCCGGATACATCGCCGCAGCGGCCAGTGCGAGCCCGAAGATCCAGTCCAGTACCGGGACATGCCTGCGCGGAGAGCGCTTGAAGGCCGGGAAGGCCATGAAGGCGAGCATCGCCGCGAAGGCAAGGTGGACCGACCGCGTGATGACGTTGTTGAAGGCGAGGTTGAACTCGATGAAGCCGAGATTGATCGTCCCGATCATGCCGGGCAGCGGGGAGGCGATCCACAGCTGGAACAGAGACCAGAGAATGGCGAGAGTCAGTAGAATTCTGAGAGGCAGGCCGCTCGGCTGCCGTCCCCCGGTGTCGACGCTGGCGACAATGTCTTCCGCCGACGCACCGGCGGCAGCCGATCCCGCTGCTTTGTCATCCGCCATGCTGTCCCCCTTGCCTGCGGCGCCGGTCCGGTTTCCCGGCGCGCGCGGAATGTCCGACGCGCATCAACGCCAATCCCTGTCAGAAGACGGTTCGTGCCGTCCCCTCCCGTTCGTTCCGGAAACTGTAGGCGGAGGGTATTGGCCTTGTAAAGCGAGGCAGGGCGCAACGAAAAAGGGCGGGAGCCACGGCCCCCGCCCCAAATCGCGTCTTCGCGGCCAGACTACATCCAGCCTTTTTCCTTGTAATACTTGACCGCACCCGGGTGCAGCGGGGCGGACAGGCCGTCCTTGATCATGCTTTTCGGATCCAGGTTGCGGAAGGCCGGATGCATGCGGCGGAAGCGGCGCATGTTGTCGAAGACCGCCTTGACGATCTCGTAGACCACCACGTCCGGGACCTTGGCGGACGAGACGAAGGTGGCGCGCACGCCGAAGGTCTTGGTCGCGTCCTTGTTGCCCGCATACATGCCGCCGGGGATCGTCGCCCAGGCATAGTAGGGATTGTCGTTCACAAGCTTCTCGATGGCGGCGCCGGTCACCGGGACCAGGACCGTCTCACAGGTCGTCGTGGCTTCCTTGATCGAGCCGTTCGGGTGGCCGACCGTGAAGATGATCGCGTCGACCTTGTTGTCGCAGAGCGCCTTCGCCTGTTCGGCCGACTTGAGCTCGGACGCGAGCTTGAAGTCGCTCATCTTCCAGCCCTTCGCGTTCATGACGACTTCCATCGTGCCACGCTGGCCGGACCCGACGTTGCCGACATTGACCCGCTTGCCTTTCAGGTCGTCGAAGGTCTTGATGCCGCTGTCCTTGCGCGCGAGCACCGTGAAGGGCTCGGCATGAACGGAGAAGATGGCGCGCAAGTCCTTGTCGGCGCCGGACTCCTTGAAGCGCGACGTGCCGTTATAGGCGTGATACTGCCAGTCCGACTGGGCGACACCCGCCTGCAACTGGCCCGCCTTGATCGCGTTCAGGTTGGCGACCGATCCGCCCGTCGAGGGCGCAGTGCAGTTCAGCTCGTTCTTCTTGTTGCGGTTGACGAGGCGGCAGATTGCCTGGCCGACCTGATAGTAGACGCCGGTCTGGCCGCCGGTGCCGATCTTGACGTAGGTGGTCTCGGCCATCGCCGTCAGCGGCAGGCTGAGACCGGCGGCCAATGCCGCGGTCGCGATGAATTTCTTCATTTCGGATATCCTCTCCTGTTTCTCGTGAGTGCCCGAGGCGGCAGCGCAATATGTCGAAGCGCCGTCTCACGTCGGTAGGTTGTTCCCAAACCTTGCGGAAACTATGCCCGCCCGACCTTGGCAAGGTCAATGGATGGGCCGGCGTTATCCCGAATCAGGTCGCCAGGGCCGCGTCGACCGCCGCGCCCAGCCGGCCGACGATTTCGTCAACGTCCGCCCGCGTCACGATGAAGGGCGGTGCCAGCAGCACATGGTCGCCGGTATTTCCGTCGATCGTCCCGCCCATCGGGTAGCACATCAGTCCGCGGGCCATGGCTTCTGCCTTGATCCGGGCACTCAACTTTCGCGCGGGGTCGAAGGGTGCCTTGGTCCCTCGGTCCTCGACCAGTTCGATCGCGCGGAAGAGGCCTCGGCCTCGGACATCGCCGACATGGCGGTGGTTGCCGAACCGCTCCGTCAGCCCGTCCGCGAGCGCCTCGCCCATGTCGCGGACATTCCGCAACAGGTCGTCTTCGCGGATCGCGTCCTGCACCGCGAGCGCGGCGGCGCAGGCGGTGGGGTGGCCCATATAGGTATGCCCGTGCTGGAAAAAGCCCGAGCCGTCGCGGATCGTCCCATAGACGTCTCCCGATACCAGAACGGCGCCGATCGGCTGGTAGCCGGCGCCGAGGCCCTTGGCGATACAGAGCAGGTCTGGCCGCACCCCATCGACTGCACCGGCATAGAGCCGGCCTGTCCGTCCCATCCCGCACATGACCTCGTCGAAGATCAGAAGGACGCCATGGGCGTCGCAGATGTCGCGGAGGCGCGCGAGGTAGCCGTCGACGGGCGCCAGCGCCCCCGCCGTCGCGCCGACGACCGGCTCGCAGATGAAGGCGGCGACGCTGTCCTCGCCAAGCTCCCGGATCGTGTCCTCAAGCTCATTGGCCACCCGGACCCCATAGGCGTCCTCGCTCTCCTCCGGCCGCCGGTCCCGATAGGCGTAGCAGGGAGAGATATGCCGGACGTTGGGCAGGAGGATCGGCTCGAACGGGTCGCGCCGCCAGAAGTTCCCCCCCGCCGACAGCCCGCCCAGGGTATTGCCGTGATAGCTCTGCCGCCGGGCGACGATGTAGCGGCGGGAGGTCTCCCCGCGTTCCCAGAAATACTGGCGCGCCAGCTTGAGGGCGGCCTCGACCGCTTCCGACCCGCCAGAGACGAAATAGACATGGTCAAGCGCCCGTCCGTCCGCCCCACCCAGTTCGGCCGCCGCGGACGCGACCAGGCTGTCGGCGAGCCGTTCCATCGGCGCGTTGGTGAAAAAGCTGGTGTGGGCGTAGGCGATTGCGTCCACCTGCTCCTTGATGGCCCGGATCACCTTCGGATGCGAATGGCCGAGGCAGGAGACGGCGGCGCCGCCGGAAGCGGCGATATAGCTCTTTCCGTCGCGGTCGACGATTCGGACGCCGTCGCCCCTGGCTGCGACAGGCAGGCTGGCCTTCGTGTGGCGATGAAAGACGTGTGTCATCTGTCGCGGATCTACAATGAACGGTCCCGGTTGCGGGGGGCCGCGCTATTGCCTAGCTTCGCGCGACAGCCAACAGCACGCTAGCAGGGATCGTCGCGACCATGAACCTCAAGGACCATATCCGGGGCATACCCGATTTCCCCAAGCCGGGCATTCTCTTCTACGACATCGCGACCCTTCTGGAACACAAGGATGCCTGGCGGCACGCGGTGACGGAGCTGGCCGACGCCGTCGCGCCGCATAAGCCGGACCTGCTGGTCGGCATCGAATCCCGCGGCTTCCTGGTCGCGGCGCCCCTCGCCTTCGCGCTCGGCTGCGGCTTCATGATGGTGCGCAAGAAGGGCAAGCTGCCCGGCGCGACAATCGCCTATACCTATGAACTGGAATACGGCTCCGACACCATCGAGATCCAGGAGGGTGCGGTCGAGAAAGGCCAGAAGCTCGTCATCCTGGACGACCTGATGGCCACCGGCGGCACCTGCCAGGCCGCCATCAACCCGGGCGGCTCAGGCCAGAAGCGCAGCAGGTCGT
>CAYGKX010000225.1:0-6959 GCA_964350225.1 uncultured Rhodospirillaceae bacterium
CAGGAAGTGCAGGCTGAAGAAGCGGTTGAGGGTCGGATTGTCGACCGTGAAGCCGCCCCACAGCCAGGTCGTCACGCTGTCGCCGATCAGCGGCAGGGCGGAGAACAGGTTGGTGATGACCTTGGCGCCCCAGAAGCTCATCTGGCCCCAGGGCAGGACGTAGCCCATGAACGCGGTCGCCATCATCAGGAGCAGGATGATCAGCCCCAGCCACCACAGGATCTCGCGCGGCGGCTTGTAGGAGCCGTAATAGAGGCCGCGGAAGATGTGGATGTAGACGACGATGAAGAAGAAGGACGCGCCGTTCATGTGGATGTAGCGGAGGAGCCATCCGTAGTTCACGTCGCGCATGATCCGCTCGACGCTGTCGAAGGCCTGCGTCGTCGACGGAGTGTAGTGCATGGAAAGCACCAGGCCCGTCGCGATCATCACCACCAGCATGAAGCCGGCAAGGGAGCCGAAATTCCACCAGTAGTTCAGGTTCTTCGGCGCGGGATAGTGCTGGAAATGCTCAGCCGCGGACACGATCGGCAAACGCCTGTCGATCCACTTGAGGACGCGGGACTGACCGCTGGGAGCCGTGCTCATCGATACTTATCCTGCGCGAATTAGGAGGTGGGCTGGGGGCCGCCGTCGGTCGGCTCGGCGCCGACCCGGATCACGGTATCCGAGGCGAATTGATAGGGCGGGATCCAGAGGTTCTGCGGTGCAGGACCCTTCCGGATGCGACCCGAGGTGTCATAGGCCGAGCCGTGGCACGGGCAGTAGTAGCCGCCATAGGCGCCCCGATCCTCGTTCGGGCTCTGCCCCAGCGGGACACAGCCGAGATGCGTGCAGACGCCTTTGACGACCAGCCATTCCGACTTGCCCTTATAGACGCGGGCCTGGTCGGTCTGGGGGTCGATCAGCTGCGACATCGGAACGGCGCGCGCTTCCTCGATCTCCTTCTTCGTCCGCTTGCGGATGAAGATCGGCTCGCCCAGATACTTGACGGTGATGCCCTGGCCTTCCTGAACCGACGACACGTCGACATTGAAGGGCTGGGCCGCGGCGAGCGTATCGGCCGCGGGGTTAAGACTGTCGATCAGCGGCCACGCCGCCATCGCTGCGCCGACGGCGCCGACAGCGCCCGTCGCCAACAACAGGAAATCGCGCCGGGTCTCACCCTCTCCCGAGGCGTGTCCGGGCGCACCGGCGACCGCTGCGGAGGCAGCGCCCTTGTCCGAGCTAGCCATTCAGCTCCTTCTCCACGCTAAGCTTATGATTCTTCGATCTTTTCAACGAAAGCGGCCGCTTTTTGCGGCTCCCCCCGAACGCGGTCGGTAACCTATTGCCGTGCCTATGGCGAACAAATGCGACACCATGACGCACCTCAAGGATTCTGCGGGTTTCATACACATTCGTCCCCCGCAACGAGGCCAGTGTAACACCCCTTCACGTCCGACGGACGACCTTAGCCATGCCAGCGCCGATCCGCCTAGCCCTCTACCAGCCCGACATTCCGCAAAATGCCGGTGCGATCCTGCGCCTCGCCGCCTGTTTCGGGGTGCGGGTCCATATCATTGAGCCCTGCGGCTTCGTCCTGGACGACCGGCGGATGCGCCGGGCGGGACTGGACTATCTGGACAAGGCCGCGCTGATCCGGCACAGCGGCTGGGCGGCGTTCGTCGCGACGGATCCCGGCCGGCTTGTCCTGGCGACGACGCGGGCGGCGACGCGGCTGGACGAATTCGCTTTCGCCGAGGGCGATTGCCTTCTGTTCGGTCGCGAATCCGCCGGGGTGCCGGATGATGTTCATGCATCCGCCCACGCCCGGATCCGTATTCCGATGCGGCCGGGCTTGCGCTCGATCAATGTCGCCCAGGCGGCGGCCATATTAACCAGCGAGGCTCTGCGGCAACTCGCAGCCTTCCCGGCCGATACGGCCGACACAGGACCGGACCCCCGATGACCCTTTCGCCCCCCGATCAGAAAGCCCGCGCCCGCACCTGGTTCGAGACCTTGCGCGACAGGATCTGCGCCGAGTTCGAAACCATCGAGGAAGAGGCGGCCGGGATCGCCGATTATCGGTTCGGGGACCGGCCTGCCGGCCGGTTCGAACGTAAATCCTGGCAGCGCCCGGCGGAGGCGGACGGGACGGATGGCGGCGGCGGCGTGATGTCGATCATGCACGGCCGGGTCTTCGAGAAGGTCGGGGTCAACGTCTCGACCGTCCACGGCACCTTTTCGGAGGAGTTCCGCAAGCAAATACCCGGCGCGGAGGAGGACCCGCGCTTTTGGGCCAGCGGGATATCCCTCGTCGCCCACCTGCAGTCGCCGCTGGTCCCGGCCGTGCACATGAACACCCGGCATATCGTGACGACCAAGGGCTGGTTCGGCGGTGGCGCCGACCTGAACCCGATGTTTCCGGTGGACGCGGATACGGCGGATTTCCACGCCGCCTTCAAGGATGCCTGCGACCGCTTCGACCCCGACTACTATCCGCGCTTCAAGGACTGGTGCGACGAGTATTTCTTCATCAAGCACCGGGGCGAGGCGCGCGGCGTGGGCGGCATCTTCTACGACTATGTCGACAGCGGCGACTGGGACACCGATTTCGCCTTCACCCGGGCCGTCGGGGAGGCGTTTCTTGCAATCTACCCGAAACTCGTCCGGCGCCATGTCGCGGAGCCCTGGTCGGAGGAGCAGCGCGAGCATCAGCTGGTCAAGCGCGGGCGGTATGCGGAATTCAACCTGGTCTACGACCGGGGCACGAAATTCGGTCTCATGACGGGCGGCAATGTCGAGGCGATCCTGATGTCGTTGCCGCCCGTCGCCCGCTGGCCCTAGGCGGCACCCGCCAAAAAGCCCACTCGGCGGGTCGGCGCACGCCGTAACCCTTGAAATCGCTTGGCACATCCTTTATTTAACTCATCGATTAAATAAAGGATGTCATCCATGGATGCCCTCAGCCGCACCTTCTCCGCACTGGCCGACCCGACCCGCCGGGCCATCCTGACCCGGCTGGCGGACGGCCCGGCGACGGTCGGCGAACTGGCGGAGCCCTTCGACATATCGCTGCCCGCGATTTCCCGTCACCTCAAGGTGCTGGAGCGGGCGGAACTGATAAGCCGGGAGAAGGATGCCCAGTGGCGGCGCTGCCACATCGCGGCCGAACCGCTCGAGGATGCCCACGAATGGATCGCGCGCTACCGCGCCTTCTGGGAAGCCCGGTTCGACGCGCTGGATCGCTTCCTGGGAGAAAGCCGCTCCAAGACAGACGACCCCGAGACCGACAACTGACAAGGGAAACGCCGACATGCCCGACGATGCGCCGATGCCTTTCCTGACCATGACCCGCCGGTTCGACGTTCCGCCGGCGGACGTCTTCGCCGCCTGGACCGAACCCGACAAGCTGAAGCGCTGGTGGGGACCGACCGGCATGACCTGCCCGTCCGCGGAGCTGGACGTCCGGCCGGGCGGCGCCTTTCGCACCTGCATGAAGAATTCGCAAGGCGGCGAACACTGGTCCAGCGGCGTCTACACGGTCGTGGAGCCGCCACACCGCCTGGCCTTCACCTGGGCCTGGGACCAGGAGGACGGCAGCCGGGGACACGAGAGCCTGATCGAGATCGAATTCGCCGCGATCGACGGCGGAACGGAAATGCGCTTCCGCCACAGCCGCTTCCAGGACGTTGCGGCGCGGGACGACCACAATGGCGGCTGGACGAGCTGCTTCGAAGAACTGGATCGCTTCATCCGGGGAGAAATCTGATGGCCGACCTGACAATCTACGGCTTCGAACTGAGCACCTATGTCCGCACCGTGCGCATGGCCTGCGAGGAGAAGGGCATAACCCATGAAATGGCTCCGATCGACCTGGGCAGCGCCGACCATCTCGCGCTGCACCCCTTCGGCAAGATGCCGTCAGCCCGCCACGGCGACTTCGTCCTCTACGAAGCGGGTGCGATCGGCCGCTATATCGACCGCGCCTTCGAGGGCCAGCCCCTGCAGCCCAAGGACATCCGCGCCCTCGGGGTGATGGACCAGTGGCTCAGCGCGACGGTGGACTACCTGTACCCGGCGATGGTTGGCGGAATCGTCTGGCAGCGCGTCGTGGTCCCCAGCCGGGGCGAGACGCCGGACGAGGCGGCGATTGCGGCCGCCCTGCCGAAAGTCACCCGTCAACTCGACATTCTCGAGACGGCGCTCGAGGGCGACTATGTCGCGGGCGAGGACGTCTCCCTGGCCGACCTCATCCTCGTCCCGATCTTCGCCTACCTGAAGGACACGCCGGAGGGCGGTCCGGAGATCGCGAAGCGGCCCCGGGTTTCCGCCTGGTACGACCGGGTCGCCGACAGGGCGAGCTTCGCGGCGACCGAGCCACCGCTGTTCCAGGCGGCCTGATCTACGCCCGCGAGGCCGACGCCCGCCTCGATCAGCCGTCCATCCAGGCGCGCCAGGCGGGCCAAGCCTCAACGAGGCGGGCCATCTCGGCGTAGCCGGCGCTGTCGGCATGGACCCCATCGCCGGCCGCGACGGCGGACGCCCAGATGTCTCCTTCCGAGAGGGGCCTGAACATGTCGAGGTAGGGGACGCCCAGTTCGTCCGCAAGCCGGCTGTAGGCGTCCGAGAGATCCGCGATCCGGCCGTTGTGGAAATCGTAGGTCACCCCGGGTGCGGGCCGGAGGGGCTGGCGTGCCATGTCGACCGGCGCGGGGCCGACCCAGAGGGTGGGAAGCCAGTCGCGTGCGCGGGTCAGCATGTTCCGGGCGATGTCCAGCGATCGGTCGACGGGCACGCGCAGCCCGGCGCCCGCCTCTTCCGCCATGTCGTTGACGCCAAAGGCGAAGACCAGCGCACCTGGCGTGTGTTCCGGCAGCCGGGCTTGGCACTCGACCTCCCAGCGCCGGGAAATCAACTCCGACGTATCCGCCCGGATGCCGAGATTATAGAGCGTGAGATCGTGGCCTCGGCCCCGCTCCGCCCGGCAAAGCCGGCCCGGCCAGCCGAGAAATTCCTCGTCGAGCGTGCCGACGGTCATGCTGTCGCCAACGAAACAGATCCTGAGAACCGTCATCCCTCCCCCCCGGTCATGTCGTCGTCGCGCACCGATGCCGCGGCGGCGCGCAATTTCCCGAGCGCGGCCTCCCGGTCGTCCGGAAAGTCGGCCGCGATCCACCAGGCCTCGACCTCGCGTAGCAGTTCCCCCACCCGCGGGCCGGTCGCGATCCCCAGCGCCCGAACGTCGCTGCCGCTCACCGGCAGTTGAGGGCGCGTATAGGCCTGGGCGCGCGCGAAATCGTCGGATATGCGTGACGCGGAATACCGCCGGCGGGCGGCATTTGCGAGCAGGAGATCCCCGTAGGACTGTGCGCTGGACCGGTAGAGCGCCCGTCGGAACTCGAGCCCGCTTTCCGCCGGCTCGAAAGCGCCGAGCTTGTCATGCAAGGTCGCGAGGCGGTCGCGATCCGCGTTCGAGAGCTTCAAGCGCTGCGCCACCGCCAGAGCGTCGGCATCCGCCCGCAGGAGGACCCCCAGACGCCGGATCGCGGACCGGTCGCCCAGCACCGCCTCGATCGCGGCGAGTGCCCCGACGGTTCCGGGGTCGCCGGCTTCCGGCAGATATCCGGCGAGCACCCCGTCTTCCGCCATCATGTCCAGGGTCGGCGCGGGGTCCGGTGCCAGCAGGATGCGAAGGGTTTCGTTCCGCACCCGCTCGGCCGACAGTCCGGATAGGCTGCCCGCATGGGCCCGACAGGCCGCGCGGCCCGCCCCGTCCGCGTCGCCATGCCCGTAATGTGCACCGAACCGGTAGAAGCGGAGGAGACGCAGGACGTCCTCCTCGATCCGCGTGGCCGCGTCGCCAACGAAGCGGACGCGGCCGGCATGCAGGTCGTCCCACCCGCCGAAATAGTCGAAAAGCCGTCCGTCCACCCGGGCCGACATCGCATTCATCGTGAAGTCCCGGCGTGCCGCGTCCGCCCGCCAGTCGTCGGTGAAGGCCACCCGGGCATGGCGGCCGAAGGTCTCGACATCTTCCCGCAGGGTGGTGACCTCGAAGGGCTTGTGATCGACCACCGCCGTCACAGTCCCATGGTCGATCCCGGTCGGCACGGCACGGATGCCGGCGGCCTCGAGGCGTTCCGTCACCCGCGCCGGCGGCTCCGGCGTGGCAATGTCCACGTCGCGCACCGCCCGCCCCAGAATGCCGTCGCGGACGCAGCCGCCGACAAAGCGGACATCGGCCCCCTCAACGGTCAGCGCCTCCAGAACCCGCGCTGTCGCCGGCGCCGTCATCCACGGTCGGATTGCGATGCTGTCTGGCGCCGGCACGACTGTCGCCTACTGACTTTCGGATTGGGGCACGTAGGGTTTGTCGATGGTGGACTCTCCGAAGATCCCGATGCCGATGAAGAACGTGATCGACAGGGCGAGGCCGATAATCACGAGCCAGTACCACGGCCCGTCCTCCCATTTCGGCCGGGGCCGCCCGGCCGCCGCCGCCAGCCGCCGCGAGATCAGGAGATAGGCGACGTAAAGCAGGATCGGCAGCAGGAAGATGGCAAGCTGCTGGATGACGATGCGGATCATGCGGCGGTCAGGACCTCGTAAAGGTTCATCAGCATGGCGGCTGTCGCCCCCCAGATATACCGTTCCTCGTACGGCATCGCATAGAAATGCCGTTCGACGCCATTGAAGACCTTCGAATGACGCTTGTGATTGGCGGGGTCGATGAGGAACTCCAACGGCACCTCGAAGCTGTTGACCCCCCCCTCGCCCCGCTGGCGCAGTTCCTTGATCTTCTCTTGTGGCAACCCAACGAGCTCGGGCTTGAGCTTGGTGCGCTTCTCAACGATCACATACCCGATCGAGGGGCAGGTGTGCTCCGTGTGGAACGCGCGGAGCATGATGTTGTTCTTGAGCTGCAGCTCCTGCTCGTGCTCGAGGGTGATCAGCTCGTAGGGCGTCTTCTGGCG
>CAYGKX010000226.1:0-6939 GCA_964350225.1 uncultured Rhodospirillaceae bacterium
ACCGAGGAGCAGCTGCTGTGCGCGCGCGAATACTGGTCGCGCCGTGCCTGGGGCGAATATGGCGCGATCTCCGAGAGCCCGGCCCTCCTGATCCGTTTCTGCCAGGACCGGCTGGAGCCCGACCTGCAGCTCTTCTTCACCATCCGCTCGCACGAAGAAGCGCGCCACGCGGAGGTCTGCTACCTCCTCGCCGAGGCGCTGGGCGGCTACATCGAGGAGCCGATCGTCGTCGACTACCAGGCCTCGGTCGCCACCCACGGCATCCGCAAGATGGCGCTGGACCCGAATTTCTCGCTCGAGGCGATCATCACCGCGCTGGTCTGCGGCGCCGAGGAAATCGCCTTCGACGTCTTCCGCCACCTGGTCGAGGTGACGACGGACCCGGTCGCGCTGCAGGTCGTCAAGGCGATCATGCGCGACGAGGTCCGCCATTGCGCCTTCGGCTGGTACTTCATGGAGCATCGGATCAAGTCGCTCGGACCCGATGAGATCAAGGTGATCGAGAATGCGCTCATCACCATGATCGAAAAGGTCGAGATGAATGGCTACCACAGCGCCTGGCTGGCGCCCGACAACCCGGCATCGACCGCCGAGGTCAATGCCGACCGGCTGACCTGGGAAGCCGGTCTGGGCGCCACGGTCGAGGAACTGGAGAAGCCGGTCTTCGTCGCCTCGGTCCAGCGCATCCGTCGGCAGGTCAAGCCCTGGGGCGTCGACCTGCCGATCTTCGAACATCCCAAGATCGGAAAATTCTGAGATGACACCAGCCCTGAAAGCGGTCGAGGGCGGTCCCGCGCCGACCCCCATCATGGTCGAACGCCGTTTCCCGCTCGACCTGTCCCAGTCGATCACCACGATCCGCGACCTTTATAACGACAGCAAGAAGGCGCGCTGGGACCCCGGCGCCAGCATTTCCTGGCGCGACCTCGACACCGCCGGATTGTCGGACGAGGTCAAGGAAGCGGCGCGGCTGAGCTGGAGCCGCCGGGCCTGGATCGAATATACCGGCCTGCCCGAGACGCCGGCCCTCCTCATCCGCTTCTGCCTGGAGATCGGCCGCGAGGCCGACCCGAAATATTTCCTCGCTGTCCGGAATACGGAAGAGGCCTGGCATGTCGAGGTCTGTCACAAGCTGGCGGAAGCCTTCGGCGGCTATCTGAACGCGCCGGCCAACCCGGCCTATGCCGACCTGTATAACCAGGCCTATTCGAAACAGGCCCTCGGTGCCGACACCTTCCTCGACGGTTACGTCGCCGCCCATTGCGCGCTGGAGGACGGGCTGGAGCTCGAACTGTGGCGCGGCTATCTCGCCAATGCGACGGACCCGGTCGTGCGCCGGGCGCTGGAGCTGTGCGTCGAAGACAAGAAGCGTCATGCCGCCTTCGGCTGGTTCTACATGGAAAAGCGTGCGGCGGAATGGTCGGACGACGACCGCCAGCGAGTGGCGGCCGCCGTCGTGCGGCATCTGCGCGACGTGGAGTTCAAGGGCTATCACTGCGCCTGGCTTGCCCCCGACGATGCTGCCGACGAGATCGTCGCGGCAGACCGGATCACTTCCGAAGCGGGACTCGGCGCGCTGACGCCGGAGGCCGAGGGCGAAATCGTCGCCGACTACCTGACCCTCGCCCGGGAGAAATTCGCCGGCTTCGGCGTCGCCCTGCCCGACATGCCGATTTCCGGCACTTGATGGCCGCGGCCCACCTGCATAAACCGCGGCACCTGCCCGCCCCGCCTACAGGAGCGCTCTCTTGACCAAAGCGAACCCGGTCCGCTTTCAGCATCTGACCTGGCCCGAAGTAACGGAATGCGCGGCCGAAGGCCGTCTCGCCATCATTCCGGCGGGCACGGTCGAGGCGCACGGACCTCATCTTCCGCTCGACACCGACATCGTCATCGCAGAGGCGATCTGCGAGCGGGTGGCCGAAATCGCAGCGGACGATGTCGTCCTCATGCCGACCATTTCCATCGGCTTCGGGCCGCATCACATGGACATGCCCGGCAACATGACGATCGGCTGGAAGACGCTGGTCGACCACACGCTGGATGTCATGCGCTCGACCGCCTACCACGGCTTCAAGCGGATGCTGGTCGTCAACGCCCATGGCTCCAACAGTCTGCCGCTCGACATGGCGGCGCGGCTGATGATCGTGGAACAGCCCGACGTCCAGGCCGCCTTCCTGAACTGGTGGTCGCTGACCGACGTCAAGGCGGCCTGCCGCGACCTGATCGAGAGCCAGGTGACAAGCCATGCCTGCGAGGTCGAGACCTCGATCTATCTGGCCGTCGCGCCGGAACGGGTACAGATGGACAAGGCTGAACCGGATATCGGCTTCGAACGTTCCCCGCACATCTGGCGCGACCTACTCGGCCGCCCGCCGGAGCCGGAGGGCTTCAAGAGCCCGGTCGGACTGATGGAATACTGGAGCACCTGGACCACCAACGGCGTCCGCGGCGATCCGACGCGGGCGACGGCCGAGAAGGGCGAGAAGATCATCGCCGCGGCCGCCGGCGAGATCGCCGAGATCGTCAAGGAGCTCAAGGAACGGGAAATCCTGCCCCGACGGGACTTCCATGGCGACGGCCGCACCCCTGCGCCGGTTCATACGAGCAGCGAGCGGGGCTGATGGGCTTCGAGGAGAAGCTGCTGCAGCTGGTCTTCGCCGGGATCAGCACCGGGGCCATCTACGCGCTCGTCGCCGTCGGCTTCAACGTCATCTTCAAGAGCACGGACGCCATCAATTTCACCCAGGGCGAATGGGTGATGATGGGCGGGATGATTGCCGCGACCGGCGTCGCCGCGGTGCAGTTCCCGGTCTGGATGGCCTGCCTCGTGGCGGTCCTGGCCGTCGCGATCATCGGCGGCATCTCGGAACGGCTGACCGTGTATCCGATGCGTCGGCCGACGCCGATCCTCATCACACTCGTCACGATCGGCCTCGCCATCTGCTCGAAGAGCCTGGTGATGCTGATCATCGGCAAGCAGCCGACCGGCTATGCGGCTTTCACCGGCGAGAAGCCGATCCATATCGGCGGCGCGTCGATCCATCCGCAGACCTTCTGGATCATCGGCATCGCCGCCGCCTTCATGCTGGCGGCCCATTTCTTCTTCGAGAAAACGGTCCTCGGCAAGGCGATGCGCGCGGCCGCCGCCGACCGGCAGGCCGCCTCCCTCGTCGGCATCAGCGCCCGGCGTGCGACGATGTATGCCTTCGTCATCGCGGCCGCAGCCGGCGCCGTCGCCGGCACGATCATCACGCCGCTGACCTTCATGGTCTACGACAACGGCACCATGCTGGGCTTCAAGGGTTTCAGCGCGGCGATGCTCGGCGGCCTCGGCAACCTTTACGGCGCGATCGTCGGCGGCCTCGCGCTGGGCATCATCGAATCTCTGGCCGGCGGCTATATCTCGTCGCAATACAAGGACGCCGTAGCCTTCCTCGTCCTCCTCTTCGTCCTGTTCGTCCGGCCCTCCGGCCTGGTCGGGCAGCGCGACGTCACGCGGGTCTGAGGAAACCATGCCGAAAGATCATACCCGCCTCATCCTGGGAGCCGGCTGGGCCCTCCTCCTGCTCTTTCCGCTGATCGCGCCCAACAACTACATCGTCAACCTGGGCGTCTTCTTCTTCATCAACCTGATTTTGATCTCCAGCCTCAACGTCATCATGGGGTTCGGGGGTCAGATCTCGCTGTGCCACGGCGCCTTCTTCGGGCTCGGCGCCTACGCGAGCGGCGTGCTCGCGGCGAAGTTCGAGGTCTCGCCCTGGCTCGGCATCTTCGCCGCCCTGGGTCTCACGGGCATCTCGGCCCTGATCATCGGGCTGCCCGCTTTGCGCCTGAAGGGCCACTACCTGGCCATGGCGACGCTTGGCTTCAACGCCATCATGTCGGTGCTCTTCAACGAACTGATCTCGCTGACCGGCGGGCCGAACGGGCTCACGGGCGTGCCGCCCTACGCCGTCGGCGATTTCGAGATCGCGACAGATACCCGCTTCTATTATTTCGCCTGGGCCATCGCGGGCCTGGTCATGCTGGCGATCTACAACGTCATCGATTCGCGTTTCGGACGCGGCATGCGGACCCTGTCGTCGAGCGAGGTGGCCGCCGCGAGCCTCGGCGTGAACACGTATCTCTACAAGCTGACGATCTTCGTCTCGATGGCGATGATCGCCGGCATCGCGGGCGCGATGTATGTCCATTTCATCAACTTCGCCTCGCCCGAGACCTTCAACTTCTTCACCTCCGTCTTCCTCGTCGTCATGGTCGCGCTCGGCGGCTGGGGCCACTACTGGGGCCCGGTCTTCGGCGCCCTCATCTACACGGCCGTGCCGGAGCTCCTGCGCGCCTTCAAGGACCTCGAGATCTTCGTCTTCGGGTTGAGCATGGTGCTGGTCCTCCTGTTCTTCCCGGACGGCATCGCCGGCGCCCTGTCGCGCATCGGCCGCAAGCGCAAGCGTGAAGCCGCCGAGGCCGCACGATGACGGCGGCGGCGACAGCGGCGACCGAACCGGCGCTTCTCGAGGTCCAGCATCTCGGCCACAGTTTCGGCGGCCTCGCCGCCGTCGCCGAGCTCGACTTCGCGGTCAGGCCGGGGCAGATCAAGGGCATCATCGGCCCGAACGGCGCGGGCAAGACGACCCTCTTCAACCTGATCGCCGGCGTCCTCCCGACGTCGCAGGGGGCGATCCGGCTTCACGGCAAGCCGGTCCACCGCCTGCCGCCCTACAAGCGGGTCGACCGCGGCCTCGCCCGGACCTTCCAGAACCTGCAAATCTTCGAAAGCATGACGGTCCTCGAGAACGTGATGGTCGGGCTGCACCCGCGCACGAAGGCCGGCTTCCTGGCGGCCCTCGTCCGGACACCGGGCTCCGTCCGCGAGACGCGCAAGGCACGGGAACAGGCGATGGCGGCGCTCGACCTTCTGGACCTGACCCATCTGGCGGACCGGCCCGCGAGCGAGATCAGCTTCGGCGAAGGCAAGGTGCTGGAGATCGCGCGCGCCCTCGCCGTTGAGCCCGATCTCCTGCTGCTCGACGAGCCGACGGCCGGCCTGCCCCATGGCGACATGCAGGAGGTCGCCGAGGTCGTGCGCAAGGTCAACAAACAGGGCATCACCGTCCTCCTGGTCGAGCACAACATGAAGATGGTCATGAGCCTGTGCGACGAGATCCTCGTCCTCAACTACGGCCGGCGCATCGCGGAAGGGACGCCCGAAGAGGTACGCGCGAACCCCGAGGTGCTGACGGCCTACCTGGGAGAGGACGAATGAGCCTGCTGACGGTCAAGGGGCTCAAGGCCGGCTATGGCCATATCCAGGTCCTGCACGAGATCGACCTTGAGGTTTCGCCCGGCGAGATCGTCTGCCTGATCGGCCCCAACGGCGCCGGCAAGTCGACGACGATGGGCACGGTTTCCGGACTGCTGCGCCCGGTGAGCGGCGATATCGCCTTCGACGGCAAACCCATCGCCCGGCTGAGCGCGGAGCGGATCGTGCAGTTGGGCATCAGCCTGGTGCCGGAGGGCCGGCGCGTCTTCCAGCCGCTGACGGTGATGGAGAATCTCGAGATGGGGGCCTTCCGGCACCTGCGGCGGCGCCGGCCGATCCGGAAAGAGCTGGATCTTGTCTTCGATCTCTTCCCCCGTCTGAAGGAACGGGCCGACCAGCATGCCGGGACGTTGTCCGGCGGCGAGCAGCAGATGCTGGCCATCGGCCGGGCGCTGATGAGCCGTCCGCGCCTCCTCATGCTCGACGAACCGTCCATGGGGCTCGCCCCCCTCGTCGTCACCGAAATTTTCCGCGTCGTCGACGCGCTTCGCGACGAGGGGTTGACCATCTTTCTCGCGGAACAGAATGCCAAGAAGGCGCTGGGCGTGGCCGACCGCGGCTATGTCCTCCAGGCTGGCGTCGTCGCCCAGTCGGCCGACGCGTCGACCCTGTCCGCCGACGCGACCGTCCAGGAGGCCTATCTTGGCATCTAGCGAGGCCGCCGAGGCCGAGGCCCTGTATCGAGGGTACGACCGGGCGGGGCTGGAGACGCAGTATAACCTGCGCATCAGCCATCCCGACCGCAACGCTGTCTATGCAGACTATCTGGCACGCAGCATGGCTTTCCGGGCCGAGGCCGGCGGCCGTTACGACGTGCCCTACGGTCCCGCGGAACGGCAACGGCTCGACGTCTTTCCGGGACCGACAGAGGACGCTCCGGTCTTCGTCTTCTTCCACGGCGGCTATTGGCGGGCTCTCGACAAGGACCACTTCTCGTTCCTGGCCGCGCCGTTCGCCAAGGCCGGTTGGACGACGGTCTTGCCCAATTACACGCTCGCCCCCGCGACGACGGTGGACGTCATCGTCGACCAGGCCCGGGAAGCCGTCGCCTGGGTCGCCGAAGCCTTCCCAAAGGCCGACCGGATCGTCCTGTCAGGCCATTCGACGGGCGGGCAGCTGAGCGTCATGTGCCTGATGAGCGACTGGGGGTCCCTGGGCATGGCCCGGCCGCCGCTGCGGGCGGGACTGCCAATCAGCGGCGTCTTCGATCTGGAGCCGATCCCCTACACGACCATCAACGATCTCGTTCGGCTGGACGCGGCGACGGCCCGGCGCATGAGCCCCATCCGGCATATCCGCCGCACCGATGCCCCTTTGCTGGTCGCCGTCGGAGGCAAGGAGACGCCCGAGTTCCAGGGCCAGTCAGCCCGCTTCGTCGAGGCCTGGCGCGCGGCGGGAAACCGGGCGGACTTGTTCACCGTGCCCGGAAAAGACCATTTCACTGTCCTGGGCGCCCTCGCCGATCCCACCAACGAATTCCATGACGCCGCCTGGAACTTCCTAACGTCGATCTGACCCTGCGAAGCGTTCCTGCGACAGCGACGGGCCCGCATACACCTATTCGCCAGGATCAGCGGTGCGCACCGTCGTCGACGAGCCTGGCCGGGTCCTGCCGG
>CAYGKX010000227.1:0-2029 GCA_964350225.1 uncultured Rhodospirillaceae bacterium
CCCGTGCCACATGGCGATCTCGTGGCGACGGGTTCGCACGGCCTCACGCAGCCGCGCCGCGTACCCTGTCTATCACCTGGCCCGGATCGGCCGGCAAAGCATTGCCGCGCCAGGCGACATGCTGGTCGGGTCGCGACAGGACGAGCGTACGGCCGTATAGCTGCACGGCAGATGGGTCTGAGACGGTGAGGACGCGCAGTGGGAGACCCATTTCCCGGGCGGCGCGGTCCAGGGGCTCGACGTCCAAGCCGGCGTCGAAGCGCAGCAATGTGTATTCCGGCCCCACCGCGTCATAGAGGCTGCGGCCGTTGCCGAGCCAGAAATGCGGCGTGCGGCAACCCGGCACGCTGGACGGCTGGAAGTCCGCCATCGTATAGGCCGGGGCCGCTTCGCCGTCATAGGCGATGATGGGCGACCCTTCGTAGAAGTAGCCGAAATTCAGCCCGCCGCAGCAATACTGCTGGACGTTCAGCGCGTAGACCGTCTCGCCGAACTGCCGCCGGATCGCGTCGCCTTCCGGTCCCTCCCGGTCGATCCCCTCCGGCACGCCGCCGCGCTGGCTCGCCATGGCGTGGGTATGGTCCATGACGAAACGCGAGACCTGCTCGGTGATCGGCAGCCGTTCGGCCTCATAGGCGTCGAGAATGCTCGCGGGCGCCCAGCCGTTGAGGTGCGCGGCCAGGAGCCAGGACAGGTTCGTCGCGTCGGCGATACCGGCGTTCATGCCATAGCCGGCATAGGGCACCCAGACATGGGCCGCGTCGCCGCAGATGAAGACCCGCCGGTCGCGGAAACGGTCTGCGACCAGGCGGCGGCCGTACCAGTCCATCTTCCGGATGATTTCGTATCGGAAATCCTCGTCCACCCCCAGGATCGTCCGGATGGCCCAGTCGCGATCGACCGAGTCGAAGTCCGCGTCCTCCGGCCGGAGGTAATTGTGGACGATCCACCGCTCGATGCCGTCGATGGCATAGACGTTGCCGGACCGGGTGCGGTTCAGGGAGAAGGTCGCCCAGGCCGGCGTTTCCGCCTGTAGGCCGATCAGTTCGGGCGCGCGAATGTAGGTCGACTGGACCCGCTGGATCACCGCGTCGCCCTGGAAGGTCGCGCCGATGGCGGGCCGCACCATCGACCGGCCGCCGTCGCAGCCGATCATGTAGGCGCAGTCGATCCGGGCCTCCTCGCCGCTGTCGAGGTTCCGGATCGTCGCCGCAACCCCGTCCGGCCCCTGCTCGAAAGCGTCCAGACGAACGCGATGCAGCAGGGTGATACGGGGTTGCTGCGCCGCGTGGTCCGCGAGGATCGGTTCGAGGAAGATCTGGTTGATCCGATGCGGCGGCTCCGGCGTCGGCCACCCGGTGTCCGGCCCCTCCGCCGCGTCGTAGCGGAAGCGACGGGCGGGAATGGGGATCCGGGTCAGTTCCCGGCCCGTGAAACTCGTCCGGTAGGACACGTCATTCGGATAGTCCGGCGGCAGGCCGGCGTTGCGCAGCTTCCCGGCGACACCAAGGCGCCGGAATATTTCCATCGATCGTGCGGAGGTGTGGTTGCACTTGGGCTCCGGCGCCTCGTCCGGTGCCCGCTGTTCGACGACCGTCACGTCGATGCCGCGCCAGGCCAGATCCAATGCCAGGGTCAGCCCGACCGGCCCGCCGCCAACGACGAGCACCGATGTGGTCAATTCCTGCGACACGCTCCCTCCCCAGGGTTTCGTCATGCGCGCTGGGCCGATCTCTGCCGGCCAGGCGCGGTTCAGCTGCGCCAGTGCAGCACCGTCTCGTCGACGGGATTGTTCACCGGACGGCCCTCTTTCCGGGCGGCCACGAATTCTTTCTTGAGGGCGAAGTACCAACGGGCCTGTTTGTCGGCGTCCTCAACCAGCATCAGGGGCGGATCGTGGGCGAGGCCAACACCCTGTTTCTTGAAGGCGGCACCGTCCTGGCCGAGGAAGCGCTTCATGAAAAAGGCGAGGAAGGGCTTCACCAGGGTGACCCGGGGCGAGGTCCAGTAGATGGCGTGGTGGAACTCG